>NZ_VIVQ01000004.1 GCF_007829035.1 Rudaeicoccus suwonensis | reverse complement strand
TGCCTGCCAGCAGTGCGAACCTGGGGCCCGGCTTCGACTCCATCGGTCTCGCGCTCGGTGTGTATGACGACGTCGAGGCCACCGTGACCGGCGACGAACTCCAGATCACGGTTGAAGGACACGGCGCAGGGGAGGTGCCGGTGGACGACGGCCATCTCGTGTGGCGCTCCGCGTGCATCATGTGGGCGGCCCTGGATCTCACCCCGCCAAAGGGCCTGCGACTGCACTGCCGCAACGAGATCCCCCACTCACGCGGGCTCGGCTCGTCGGCCGCGGCGATCGTGGCAGGTATGGCGATGGCGTTGGCGCTGGTGCAGGAGGACATCGACGACGCGGAATCCCTGGCGCTGATCAACCGGCTCGCTGCCGATGCCGAGGGCCATCCGGACAATTCCTCGGCGAGTGTGTATGGCGGATGCACGATCTCGTGGGCCGACGATCACGGCCGTGGCTGGCAGACCATCCGACCGGCGCTGCACCCGCAGATCCGGCCGGTGCTGTTCGTGCCGGCAGCGACGCTGTCCACCGACAAGGCGCGAGCTGCTCTCGGTGCCTCCGTCCCTCTGTCGGCTGCGGCATCGACCGCGGGTCGTGCTGCACTGCTGACGGAGGCGCTCACCCGTTCGCCGGAACTGCTGTTGCCCGCCACGCGGGACTGGCTGCACCAGGAGGCGCGGCGACCGGCATACGAGCGCAGCATGGAACTGGTCGATCGACTGCGCCAGCAGGGTCACGCGGCCACGATCTCGGGCGCCGGTCCCGCAGTTCTGGTGCTGTCGACCACCGACCACGCGGACCCGATTGCCGAACTGACTGACGAATGGCGCGTGCTGACGCCTGGCGTCGCCGACGCCGGTGTGCGAGTCGTTTCGCGTTCGGTCGCATCCACGGTGTAGGTTGGAGGCCGCATCGATCAGATGGTGAGCCGCGAGACACATATGTTCCGGCTCGTCCGATGCATCACTCTCAGGTCACGTCGACAGTTTCTGCGCACGTGAATGAGGCCGGATCCCACATCATTTGCTCGATCCGGAGTTGTAGTGCACAACCCCAAAAGAAGACCGACAGTCAGTCGGCACAACGAGGGGGAAGGAACCTTCGTGACGGAAACCACTGAACTCGCAGCGCCCCAGGAAACGGGTTCGCAGGGTTCTCGAGGCAGCCTCAGCACCATGAAGTTGGACGAGCTCAAGCGGCTCGCAGCGACGATGGGCATCAGCGGCACCTCCAAGATGCGCAAGGGCGACCTGCTCACGGCTATCCGCGAGCGTGGCGAGAGCGGTTCGAGCCGCACGGCGCCCTCCGCCGCCCAGGCTGAGTCGGCCACGACAGACACGACTGCTGCCGCCCCGGCGCGTCGCGCGTCGCGCCGTGCGGGGTCAGCTGTCGTCGCCCCGGCCGAGCAGGCCGAACAGGTGACCGCTCCCGCACAGGCGCGGGAGTCGGACGACGGCCACGTCGTCGCTCCGGCGCGCGACGAGCGTCGCGACACCGCCGCCGACCGGTCCGACAGCGATCGGTCCGAGGCCGAGTCCGGCGACGAGTCGCACCAGGGTCAGCCTCGTCAGCGTCGTAACGATCGCAATGGCAGCGATCGTTACAACGGCGGTGATCGTTCCAACGGCAATGACCGTCAGAACAACCGCAACGGCAACGACCGCAACGATCGTCAGGGCAATGACCGTCAAGGCAGTGACCGGTCGAACAACAACGATCGTCAGAGCAACCGCAACGGCAATGACCGGAACGGCAATGACCGGAACGGCAATGACCGCAACGGCAATGACCGCGACGGCCAGGGGAACGACCGTTGGAACAACGACGACAGCCGCCAGGGTGGTCGCCGTCGGCAGCGTGGCCGGGACCGCAAGCGTGGCCGTGGCCGCGGCGCGGACGACTTCGGCGATGTCGATGTCGCCGTGCGCGAGGACGACGTCCTGGTGCCGGTGGCCGGCATCCTGGACGTGCTCGACAACTACGCCTTCGTGCGGACCAGCGGATACCTCGCCGGCCCCAACGACGTCTACGTGCCGCTCAACATGGTCAAGAAGAACGGCATGCGCAAGGGCGATGCCATCACCGGCGCGATCCGTGCGCTGCGTGAGGGCGAGCAGTTGCCGACGCGCCAGAAGTTCAACGCGCTCGTCCGCGTCGACACGGTCAACGGCATGCAGCCGGAGCAGGCGCGCGAGCGCGTGGAGTTCTCCAAGCTCACCCCGCTGTACCCCCAGGAGCGACTGCGCCTGGAGGACGACCCGAAGCACATC
This sequence comes from Rudaeicoccus suwonensis, assembly GCF_007829035.1. Lineage (NCBI taxonomy): Bacteria > Bacillati > Actinomycetota > Actinomycetes > Micrococcales > Dermacoccaceae > Rudaeicoccus > Rudaeicoccus suwonensis. Next base: position 176,113 of record NZ_VIVQ01000004.1, on the reverse strand, counting down.
ACCAACCGGGTCATCGACCTCGTCGCCCCGATCGGCAAGGGCCAGCGTGGCCTGATCGTGGCGCCGGCGAAGTCCGGAAAAACCTTGGTGATGCAGGCGATCGCCAACGCGATCACCGCCAACAACCCCGAGTGCCACCTGATGGTGGTGCTGGTCGACGAGCGTCCCGAGGAAGTCACCGACTTCCAGCGGTCGGTCAAGGGCGAGGTGATCGCCTCGACCTTCGACCGCCCCGCGTCGGACCACACCGAGGTCTCCGAGCTGGCGATCGAGCGCGCCAAGCGTCTGGTCGAGATGGGCCTGGATGTCGTCGTGCTTCTCGACGGCATCACCCGACTGGGCCGTGCCTACAACCTGGCCGCCCCGGCCAGTGGCCGGATCATGTCCGGTGGTGTCGACTCGGCTGCGCTCTACCCGCCGAAGAAGTTCTTCGGCGCGGCGCGCAACATCGAGAACGGCGGCTCACTGACAATCCTCGCGACCGCGCTCATCGACTCCGGTTCCAAGATGGACGAGGTCATCTTCGAGGAGTTCAAGGGCACCGGCAACTGGGAGCTGCGCCTGTCGCGCCAGCTCGCCGAGCGCCGCATCTTCCCGGCAATCGACGTCAACGGCTCCGGCACCCGTCGCGAGGAGATCCTCCTCGGCAGCGACGAGTTGAAGATCATGTGGAAGCTGCGCCGGGTCCTGGCCGCCCTCGACAACCAGCAGGGCATCGAGTTGCTGCTCGACCGGTTGAAGAAGACGCACTCCAACACCGAGTTCCTGATGCAGGTCCAGCAGACCAGCTCGATCAAGCTCGACGACGAGGACTGAACAGTCTGAACAAGCACGTATGACGATGCCCGTCCCACCGCACCGGTGAGGCGGGCATCGCCATACGTGCACTGGCGCCGTCCGTGCATTGCCGGAATATCGCGGCGGCACCGCTCGTTTGGACTGATGCGCTGCCGACTGGCAGAATTATCGGTTGGTCCACCGGTTCACGTCCCGACATCCGTCGCGGCGACCCGGAGGGCACGACACCCGAGGAGACACCCATGAAGAAGGACATTCACCCGTCCTACAACGAGACCCAGGTGACCTGCACCTGTGGCGCGACATTCACCACCCGCAGCACCGCGGACTCCGGCAAGATCACCGCCGACGTGTGCTCGCAGTGCCACCCGTTCTACACCGGCAAGCAGAAGATCCTCGACACCGGTGGTCGCGTGGCCCGCTTCCAGGAGCGTTACGGCAAGAAGGTCGCCAAGTAGCTTTCTCGCACCGCCGGTCCAGCCCTCGCCATGAGCGGGGCATCGGGCCGGCGGTTTGCTATGTCCCGCACGACCTCCCACGCACGAAGGCGACCCCATGATCGAGTCCGCGGCCACAGTCGCAGCCGAATACGCCGACCTGGAAAGGCAATTGGCCGATCCGGTGATCCACGGCGATCCGGTCGCCCTGCGCAAGGTGAACAAGAGGTATGCCGCTCTCGCGCCCACCGTTGCGGCATACCGCGCCTGGCTGGCCGCGCGCGACGACTTGGCCGCGGCCACCGAGCTTGCCGCCGAGGACGACAGCTTCGCTGAGGAACTGCCCGGCATGCAGCAGTCGCTCACCGCGGCCGAAGACAAGCTGCGCACCCTGTTGCTGCCTCGTGACGAGGACGACGACCGCGACGTGATCATGGAGGTCAAGGCCGGTGCCGGTGGCGAGGAGTCGGCGCTGTTCGCCGGCGACCTGGTGCGGATGTATCTGCGCTTCGCCGAACGCGCCGGGTGGCGTGCGGAGATCACCGACGCCACGGATTCCGACCTGGGCGGATACACCGACGTGCGGCTGACCATCAGGGCGAAGGGACAGATGGAGCCCGGCACGGCTCCGTGGGCCCGGCTGAAATATGAAGGCGGTGTCCATCGGGTTCAGCGGGTTCCGGTCACCGAGAGTCAGGGTCGCATCCACACCTCGGCAGCCGGGGTGCTGGTCATGCCCGATCTTGACGAGGGCGATGACGACGAGATCACCTTCGGTCCTAACGACCTCAAGATTGACGTCTACCGGTCGTCCGGCCCGGGTGGGCAGTCGGTGAACACGACGGACTCGGCCGTGCGCATCACGCACCTGCCGACCGGCACCGTCGTGTCTTGTCAGAACGAGAAGTCGCAGTTGCAGAACAAGGAGTCTGCGCTGCGGGTGCTCAAGGCCCGACTGCGGCAGATCGCGCAGGACGAACGCGACGCCGAGGCGTCGGCGGCTCGTCGCTCGCAGGTGCGCACCGTCGACCGCAGCGAGCGCATCCGCACCTACAACTTTCCCGAGAACCGCATCGCCGACCACCGCACGGGTTACAAGGCGTACAACCTCGACACCGTGCTCGACGGCGACCTCGACCCCGTCGTGCAGTCCGCCGTGGAGGCCGACGAAGCGGCGCGTATGGCGGCGGTCGCCGAGAACTCCGCGCAGTGACGCAGATCCGCGCACTGCTCGACGCCGCGACCACACAACTCGCTGAGAGCGGCGTCGTCTCGCCGGCGGCCGATGCGGCCGTCCTGCTCGCCCACGCGTGGCGGCGCACTCCGGCCGACCTGCAGCGGGCGCGGGTGATGGGTGACGAGCCCGACTCGACGGTCGTCGAGCGTTTCGAAGCGCTGGTCCACGAGCGCGCGACCCGCGTGCCGGTGCAACACCTCACCGGGTGGGCGCCGTTTCGACACATCGAAATCGCAGTGGGGCCAGGCGTTTTCGTGCCTCGACCGGAGACCGAGATGCTGGTGGACCTCGTTCTGGCGGAGCTGCAGCGGCTGCGTGAGCGCGGCGTCACCGAGCCCACCGTCGTCGATCTGTGCACCGGCTCCGGCGCGCTGGCGCTGGCGACCAAGGACGAATGCCCTGCCGCGCGGGTGCACGCCGTCGAGCTCGATCCGCTCGCCCATGCCTGGGCGACCCAGAATCGTGATCGCCTCGGCGCAGACGTCGAGATCGTCTGCGGGGACGCACGCACCGCCTTTGCCGAACTCCTCGAGACGGTCGACGTGGTGGTGAGCAACCCGCCATACATCCCGGTCGGCATGGTGCCCATCGATCCGGAGGTGCGTGACCACGACCCCGACATCGCGCTGTATGGCGGCAGCCCCGACGGCTTGCGGATCCCACTCGACGTCGCAGCCCGCGCCGCCCAACTGCTGGCGCCGGGTGGTCTGATGGTGATGGAACACGCTGACACGCAAGGTGGTTCGCTGCCTGCCGCGCTGCGAACGACCGGATCCTGGTCGGACGTCGTCGATCGGCGCGACCTGACCGGGCGGCCACGTGCCACCTGTGCGCGTCGCGCCTGAGGGCTGCGGGTCGAGCTAGTCGAGCACGACGGCGCCGGTCAGTTCGGCGGTGATCGTGCACGCCTGCTGGGTGGTCAGCAGCGCGCCCTTGAGCGCTCGCAGCCTGTCCAGGTCGCACGGGCCGATCGAGGCACCACGCAGGTCGGCGCCTTCGAGATTTGCGTCATACAGGTCGGTTCCGGTCAGATCACACCCGTCGAAGACCGAATGACGCAGATCGGCGCCGCGCAGCACGGCCTCGGTGAATCGACAACCGGTGAGGTCCGTGTGTGAGAGCAGCGCGCCGATGAGGTTGGCAGCAAACAGATTCGAGCGCTGGATCGTGAAGCCCAGCCCGCGCGACTGCTCCAGGTTCGCGCCCATCAGGCGGCAACCGGTGAATCTCGCTCCGCCCAGAGCGGCGCCCTGCAGCCGGGCCTGGTCCATGACACATTCCTCGAAAGTGACCTCGGTGAGGTCGGCATCGCGCAGATCCGCGTCACGCAGGTCGCACCTGACGAGGATCACCGCGTCGGTGGCGTCGGCCACCAGCGAACGCAACTGGGGACCGTCATACGTCCGGTCGACCAACTCCATGACTCGGAGTCTGGCAGGTGTGAGCCGGACGGCCGCGAGGGAACGAAGGTTTCGGCTTCCGCTGAGTCGACGTGCTGCATGAAATGGAAGGTCATCTGACACACTTGCGCGAGTGAGTCCGGTCTTCGATTGCAGCGCCGCAGAGTCCCGTGATGAGGCCATCCAGGCGGCGGCCGAGGCCATCGCCCGCGGCGAGTGCGTGGTGATGCCGACCGACACCGTCTATGGCATCGCCGCCGACGCCTTCAACGCGCCTGCCGTCGGCCGCCTGCTCGAAGCCAAGGGCCGTGGTCGCGAGATGCCCCCTCCCGTCCTGATCCCGTCACGTATGACGGTGGACGGTCTGGCGATGGCGCTCCCGTCATACGTGAGCAGGTTGATGGACGCGTTCTGGCCCGGCGGTCTGACGCTGGTGCTGCGGGCTCAGCAGTCTCTTGCGTGGGATCTCGGCGACACCAACGGCACCGTCGCACTGCGCATGCCCGATGACGAGATCGCGCTGGCACTGCTCCAGCGCACCGGGCCGCTCGCGGTCAGCTCGGCCAACCGGACGGGCAAGCCCTCGGCCACGACCGTCACCGAGGCCGGCTTCATGCTGGGCCATTTCGTCGATGTCTACCTCGACGGTGGCGAACGCGGAGCCGACACCTCCTCCACCATCGTCGACTGTACGAAGCCGGACCCTGTGGTGTTGCGTGAGGGCACGATCACCAACGAGCAGTTGCGTGAGGTGCTCGCCGGCGTGGGTCTGGTGACCGGGCAGGCCATCAACTCCGAACCGGACCTGCCGCCACCGCCTGCGCTCGATCCGTCCGGGAGCGCGGAGTCCGTCATACCGGCGGTCGACCTGACCAAGCCCGACGAGCCCGTCGCGACGGACACGCAGAGCGACATACCGACCCTGGGTGCTCAGTGGGGCAGCACGGACACCGACCACGCCGTCGACGACGCGAAATCAGCCAACCCCGACACCGACCAGAAATTAGGGTGACCCTCATGACGACGCCGTTCTACGGATCCGACTTCGATGCGCTCGAAGCCTTCGACCCCGACATCGCCGGTGTGCTGCTGTCCGAGCTCGGTCGGCTGCGCAGCGGCCTGCAGTTGATCGCCAGCGAGAACATGTCCAGCCCGGCCGTGCTCACCGCACTCGGATCAACCCTGTCCAACAAGTATGCCGAGGGCTATCCCGGCCGGCGCTACTACGGTGGGTGCTCCGAGGTCGACAAGGCCGAGACGATCGCGATCGAGCGCGCCAAGGCGTTGTTCGGCGCCGATCACGCCAATGTGCAGCCGCACTCCGGTGCCAGCGCCAACCAGGCTGTCTACGGCGCGTTCATGTCGCCCGGCGACACGATCCTGGCGATGTCGTTGCCGATGGGCGGTCACCTGACGCACGGCACCAAGGTCAGCTTCTCGGGCAAGTGGTTCAACGCCATCGGTTACGGCGTCGACCGGCAGACCGAGGACATCGACTACGACGAGGTCGAGCGCCTGGCCAAGGAGCACCGCCCCAAGGTGCTGCTCGCCGGTGGTTCAGCCATCCCGCGGACGATCGACTTCGCGCGTTTCCGCGCGATCGCCGACGAGGTCGGCGCGATCTTCTGGGTCGACGCAGCCCACTTCATCGGCCTGGTCGCCGGCAAGGCGATCCCGAGCCCCGTGCCGTATGCCGATGTCGTGTCGTTCACCACCCACAAGGTGTTGCGCGGTCCGCGGTCCGGCGCGATCGTCTGCAAGGAGGAGCACGCCAAAGCGATCGACAAGGCGGTCTTCCCGATGATGCAGGGCGGCCCGCAGATGCACACGATCGCGGCGAAGGCTGTCAACTTCAAAGAATGCGCGACTCCTGAGTACGCCCAGTACGCCACCCAGGTCATCGCCAATGCGCAGCAGCTCGCGACGTCGTTGGGGGAGAGGGGCATCCGCCCGACCACCGGCGGCACCGACACCCATCTGTCGTTGCACGACCTGCAGGGCATCGGGGTCACCGGCGCCGACGCGGAGAAGCGTGCCGACGCCGCCGGGATCGTGCTCAACAAGAACGCCATCCCGTTCGATCCCGCCAAGCCGAACATCGCCTCCGGCATACGTGTCGGTTCTCCGTCGGTGACGACGCAGGGGATGGGCACCGAGGAGATGAAGCTGATCGCCGAGCTGATCCACACCGCGATCACGCAGGGCGACGGCGACCCCGAGCACCAGGTCGCACGCGATGTGCGCGCTCAGGTGAGCGAACTCGTCGAGCGTTTCCCCGCCTACCCCCGCTGATGCGACTGCCTGTTCGTCATCGACCCGCCGCCAGGTTTGGCGGCGGGCGTCCCGAACAGTCGACGCCGGAACGGAACCCCGCAAGCTGTGCGTGAATACCTGCTCGTCGCGATCGTCGCAGCAGCGATCACCTACGTCACGACGCCGGGGGTCCGGTGGCTTGCGGTGCATTTCGGCGCATTCACGCCGGTGCGTGGCCGTGACGTCCATACCGTGCCGGTTCCCCGGCTCGGCGGGCTGGCGATGCTGTTCGGTTTCGCCGGAGCGATGCTCGTGGCCAGTCGGTTGCCGTATCTGGGCACGCTGTTCGGCAATGCCGACCTGATCCGGGTGCTGGCCGCGGCGGCGATCATCACGGCCCTGGGCGCCATCGACGATTTCCGCGACCTGGACCCGATGACCAAGGTCGCCGGCACGGTCCTGGCCGCCATCGTGATGTCCGGCTTCGGCGGAGTGCAGTTGCTCTTCCTGCCGATCCTGGGCACCCAGACCGTGCTCCCGCAACCGGTGCTGCTCGCTCTGACAGTGCTCGTCGTCATTGCCACGACTCAGGCGGTCAACTTTGCCGACGGCTTGGACGGTCTTGCTGCTGGGACGGTCGCGATTGCGGCGACGGCGTTCTTCATCTGGACCTACTCCACGCGCCCGTCCGACGACAACGTGTTCTCGCAGGCGTCCTTTCTGTCGGCGGTGATGGTCGGTTGCTGCCTGGGGTTCCTGCCGCACAACTTCCATCCCGCCAAGCTGTTCATGGGCGATGCGGGGGCGCTGCTGCTCGGGCTCATGTTGTCGGCGGCGACCATCTCGTTCACCGGCAGCTTCAGCCCGGTCGACAGCACGGCCCAGCAGACCTCGAAGGTCGCGATCCTGCTGCCGATCGCCGTGCCGGTGCTGATCCTTGCGCTGCCGATCCTGGACGTCATACTCGCGTTCGTCCGGCGTGGCGGAAAGTTCTGGCATCCGGACAAGAAGCACCTGCATCACCGGATGCTGCAGATGGGGCATCCGCACCGCCGTGCCGTGCTGCTGCTGTACCTGTGGTCGGCGTCGGTGTCCGGCGGCGTGCTGTCGTTCAACTACCTGCCGACGTATGCCGCATCCGCCATCCTCGTCTCATTGATGGTGATGGCCGTCGCGCTCACCCTGGGTCTGCCTCGATTAGGCCGCAAACCGCGCTTGTGATAGCTTTCACAATCAGCTGGATCAAAGCTGATACCGCCGATGGGAAGACCGATGAAGACCACCGACGTACGTCCCGGACGACCTGTCCGACGCGTTCGGTTGGCTGGTTTTACAGCCCATGTTTGCGCGGTTCAGCAGCCTAAGGGCCGTGTGCGGTGATGTACGATGACAACCGCGATATGGGTCTTGGCGCCTGGGATTTCGTCGGCATCGGCGGCATTGTCGTCGGCTCCGTCGTTTCAGGTCTGGTCCTCGGCTACGTCCTAGATTCACTCACCGGAACCTCGCCGGTCTTCGTCCTCATCGGACTGGCCGCCGGGGTCATTCTCGGAGGCATCGTGTCCTGGCTACGCATCCGCCCGTTCCTCAACGGGAGCGACCATGGCTGAGCGCGAGGTCGCCGGCGATGACCCGCAGGAGTCCGGCCGGATTTCAGTATCACCCGACGACGGAGGCGACGACGCTGTGAAGTCATCTGTCGTTGTGCGCGCCTTGCGCAACCAGCGGCGAGTCATCATCCTCGCCGTGGTGCTCGCGGCCGCCACCATCTACATCGCGGCGGTCTACAAGCATTGGCCGATCGGCGTCTTCGCCTCGGTCGGCATCTTCCTGTCACTGGCCAACCAGTTGTTCACAGAGACCACCTTGTTGCGTGCTGTCGAGAGCGGTGAAGAGTTCTCCCGCAAGCAGTACGGCGCATCATCGGCCGGCAGGCTCATGGTGATCACCGTGATCGCCGGAGCGATCTGCGCGTTCTTCTGGTCGTCTGGGGGAGCCGCCGTCCTCGTCGGGCTTGCTGTTTTCCACATGATCATCCTGATGGCCACCGGTCTGCCCCTGTTGAAGGAGCTTAAGAAGATATGACGCACGAGATCGCCTCTCTGGCTACCTCGACCGACATCAACCCTGGGCACCACATCACTTTCACCGCCTTCGGTATGACCTTCAACGCCGACACCATGTGGTCGACTGCGATCGCCGGACTCATCGTGATCGGACTGGGTCTGTGGATGCGCCGCAACGTCGGCCGCAAGGTCCCCACCAAACTTCAGCTCTTCTGGGAGTCACTCGTCCAGACCGTCACCAAGCAGGTCGAGGACTCGTTGGGCAAGGTGAACCCGTTCGTGGTTCCGTTGGCGATCACGCTGTTCATCTTCATTCTGATCAGCAACTGGCTGGAGATGATCCCGACCGACGACAAGCTGGTCTCGCCCACGGCCGATGTGAACCTCACCTATGCCATGGCGTTGTTCGTCATCGTGGGAGTGCACATCTACAGCATTCGCGAGCGTGGGGTGAAGGGCTACTTCAAGCACTACTTCCAGCCGTACCCGATCCTGTTCCCGCTGAACCTGATCGAAGAGATCACCAAGCCGATCACTCTCGCCCTGCGACTGTTCGGCAACATCTTCTCCAGCGGCATCATGATCTCGATGATCGCGCTGTTCCCGAGCTACATCCTCTGGGGGCCCAACGTCGTCTGGAAGTTGTTCGACCTCTTCATCGGTTTGATCCAGGCGTTCATCTTTGCGCTGCTGACAATCTTGTACTTCGGTATGGCGAGCGACCACGCCGAAGAACACTCTGAGGACCTCACTGCCGTCACCGATGTCGAGGGCAGGATCGAGGATGTGACCACGGTCGACGAGACCTCAGGGGTGACGGGTAACCGTCCGGAGTTGCAGGGAGCACACTGACCCCGCAAAGTGATGCGCTCACGGTGCATCGAGAATGAACGTGCACGGCTGTACCACGAACTGCAGGACCCATCCGAAACACACGCGGTGACCGACATGGTGTCGGCATCCGAAATCAAGGAGTGACATGGCAGACTCAACCAGCATCGACTCGGCGATCAAGACCGCCGGCGCCTTCGTTGGTGGTGGCCTCGCCCTCGGTGGTGGCGCCATCGGTGCGTCCATCGGTGACGGCCTCGCCGGTAGCGCCACGATCAACGGCGTTGCCCGTCAGCCCGAGGCCCAGAGCCGTTTGATGACCATCTTCTTCCTGACCGTCGGTCTGGCAGAGGCTATGTACTTCATCAACCTGGCCTTCATGGCGTTGTTCGTCTTCGTCCTCGGCAAGTAACTAGCCCGTCCCCGACGAGAGGGAACCTCCCGTGATTCACCAAGCTGTCGCTGCCTCGTCGACGAGCAACCCGCTGCTGCCCAATGGCACGCTGATCGCCGAGTTCATTGCGTTCATCATCATTCTCGGTGTGCTCTGGAAGTGGGTGCTGCCGCCGGTCAGCAAGGCGATGACCGACCGCCAGAACACCATCCGCAACCAGTTCGAAGAGCTCGATGAGGCCAAGGCCGCCGCCGACGCCGAGCGCGAGAAGTACCACTCCGCGCTCACCGACGCGCAGACCGAGGCGGGCCAGATCCGGCAGAAGGCCCGCGAGGAAGGCGCTCAGATCGTCGGTGAGAGCCGAGAGGTCGCCAAGGCCGAGTCCGAGCGGATCGTCGAGACGGCGCACAAGCAGGTCGAGCAGGAACGCCAGCAGGCCGAGGTTCAGCTGCGGCAGCACATGGGCGCGCTGTCGACCGAACTTGCCGGGCGCATCGTCGGTGAGGCGCTGCAGGATGACGATCGGCAGCACGCCATCGTCGAGCGTTTTCTCGTCGAGCTGGAGTCCGGCAACATCAAGCCCGAGAAGGTCGGCTCCACGTCGACCGAGGCGGGCGTCTGATGCAGGGCGCTTCCCGCGGATCCTGGGTGGCCAGCGAGAAGTCGCTCGCTGAGGTGCTGCGCGATCCGGCGTCCGCTGCCGGCGTGATCGGCGGTGAGTTGCTCGCCGTCGGAACGGTGCTCGACGACAGTGGCCCGTTGCGGCGTGCGTTGAGTGACTCGGCCACACCACCTTCGACCAAGACGGGGCTGGCCGATCGGCTGTTCTCCGGCAAGCTGGCGGCGGATTCCGCTGCCGTCCTGCGCGCAGCGGTCGAGCAGCGCTGGTCCGATCCTCGTGATCTCAGCGATGCGGTTCATTCCCTCGGTGTGCAGGCGGTCCTCACCGGGGCGGAGCGGGACGGTCGCCTGGAGCAGGTCGAAAGCGAACTCTTCCGCTTCGAGCGCACGGTGGCAGGCAACCCTGGGCTGCGTGACGCCTTCAGCAATCGGCAGCGCAGCGGTGCGGACAAGGCAGATCTTGCCTCCACGCTGCTCGACGGCAAGGCCGCTTCGGAAACCGTCGCACTGGTCCGCCAGGCGGCCGCGCACCCCCGCGGTCAGCGGTTCGAGCGCGTGCTGCAGTCCTACATCAACGCGGCTGCGAACCTTCGTCACCAGTTGGTGGCCACGGTCACCACCGCACGGACGCTGAGTGACGAGCACAGCAATCGCCTGAGCGCGGCACTGACGGCGATCTACGGGCGGACCGTCCAGCTCAACGTGGTCGTCAACCCGGCAGTCGTCGGCGGTCTGCGTGTGCAGATCGGCGACGAGGTCATCGACGGCACGATCCAGACCAGGTTGGACGAAGCGCGCCGGGCCATGGCGGGCTGAGCAGTCGCCCCGGCATACGGCACACACACTTTTTGAACCACGTGGGCGACCCACCGCCCCTCAGAAGGAGAAGAAGACATGACGGAGCTTTCGATCCGTCCCGACGAGATCCGGGACGCGCTGGACGGATATGTCCGGGCCTACGAGCCAGGCGCCGCCAGCCGTGAGGAGGTCGGTACCGTCGCAGACGCCGCCGACGGAATCGCCCACGTCGAGGGCCTGCCCTCCGCGATGACCAACGAGTTGCTGCAGTTCGAGGACGGCACGCTGGGCATCGCACTCAACCTCGACGTGCACGAGATCGGTGTCGTCGTCCTCGGTGACTTCGGGGGCATCGAGGAAGGCCAGGAGGTCAAGCGCACCGGCGAGGTTCTCTCGGTTCCGGTCGGCGATGCCTTCCTCGGCCGTGTGGTCGACCCGCTCGGTCAGCCGATCGATGGTCTGGGCGACATCAAGCCGGACGCCCGGCGTGCGCTCGAGCTCCAGGCACCGACCGTGGTCCAGCGTCAGTCGGTGCACGAGCCGCTCCAGACCGGCATCAAGGCCATCGACGCCATGACGCCCATCGGACGTGGTCAGCGACAGCTGATCATCGGTGACCGCCAGACCGGCAAGACCACGATCGCCACCGACACGATCATCAACCAGAAGGAAAACTGGGAGACCGGTGATCCGGACAAGCAGGTCCGGTGCATCTACGTCGCGATCGGTCAGAAGAACTCCACGGTCGCTGAGGTGCGCCGCACCCTTGAGGACGCCGGCGCGATGGAATACACCACCATCGTCAATGCTCCTGCTGGTGACCCGGCCGGCTTCAAGTACCTCGCTCCGTTCACCGGTTCGGCCATCGGCCAGCACTGGATGTATGACGGCAAGCACGTCCTCATCGTGTTCGACGACCTGTCCAAGCAGGCCGACGCCTACCGCGCCATGTCGCTTTTGCTGCGCCGCCCGCCGGGTCGTGAGGCCTACCCGGGTGACGTGTTCTACCTGCACAGCCGCCTGCTCGAGCGTTGCGCGAAGCTGTCCAAGGACCTCGGTTCGGGTTCGATGACCGGCCTGCCGATCATCGAAACCAAGGCGGGTGACGTCTCGGCGTTCATCCCGACCAACGTCATCTCGATCACCGACGGTCAGATCTTCTTGCAGTCCGATCTGTTCAACGCCAACCAGCGTCCGGCCATCGACGTCGGTGTGTCGGTGTCGCGTGTCGGCGGCGCCGCCATGACCAAGGCCATGAAGGCGGTCACCGGTTCGATCAAGGTGGACCTCGCACAGTTCCGTGAGATGCAGGCGTTTGCCATGTTTGCTTCCGACCTCGACGCGGCCTCCCGTCACCAGTTGGCCCGCGGTGAGCGGCTGATGTCCTTGTTCAAGCAGCCGCAGAACGCGCCGTACTCCGTGCCCAACCAGGTCGCGTCGATCTGGGCCGGCACGACCGGTCAACTCGATGATGTCGCTGTCGAGGATGTCCCGCGTTTCGAGAACGAGTTCCTGGACTACCTGCACCGCAACAACCAGGCAACCCTGGACGCCATCCGCGAGACCTCGAAGATCGACGACGACGGTCTTGCCGCCTTCGAGGCGGCGATGAAGGAGTTCAAGCCGGAGTTCCAGGCTGGTCCGCAACACGGTGGTGAGGGCGCCGAATCGCACGATGAGATCGCCCAGGACCAGATCGACCAGGCCAAGATCGTCAAGCAGCACAAGGCCTGACGGCCTCCGCTGACTGCTACTCCGACATTTAGGGAAGGGGACCGATGGGCGCGCAGATGCGGGTTTACCGCCAACGCATCCGGTCTGTCCAGGCCACCAAGAAGATCACACATGCCATGGAGATGATCGCGGCCTCGCGCGTCGTCAAGGCACGGCACGCGGTCGCTCAGTCGACGCCGTACGCCATCGCGCTCACCCGTGCCTGTTCGGCCGTCGCGACGCACAGCAACACCGACCATCCGCTGACAACGGAGCGCGACAATCCCAAGCGCGCAGCTGTGCTGATCTTCACCAGTGACCGCGGTCTCGCGGGGGCCTACTCCGTGAACGCGATCAAGACCAGCGCCGAGTTGATCGAGCGGCTCCGGGGCGAGGGCAAGGACGTTGCCGTCTACCTGGTGGGGCGCAAGGCGGTGAGTTACTACAAATTCCGTCGCCGGGAGTTCGAACGCGAGTGGACCGGTTTCACCGACAGTCCGCAGTTCGAGCAGGCGAAGCAGATCGGCGACGTGCTCACCGGTGAGTTCGTCAAGGGCAGCGAAGAGGGCGGCGTCGATGAGGTCCATCTCGTCTACACCCGCTTCGTGTCGATGGTCAGCCAAGAGCCCCAGGTCGTCCGCCTGTTGCCCTTGGAGGTCGTCGAAGGTGACCTCGACAGTGACGGCGACGGCGTGCCCGACTCCGGCCCGCTGCCGTTGTACGAGTTCGAGCCCGGTGCCGACAAGGTGCTGGACGCGCTCCTTCCGCAGTACATCACTGCGCGGATCTTCAACGCGCTGCTGCAGTCGGCGGCCTCCGAACTGGCAGCCCGCCAGCGGGCGATGAAGTCGGCGACCGACAACGCAGAAGAACTCATCAAGACCTACACCCGTCTCGCCAACCAGGCGCGGCAGGCTGAGATCACCCAAGAGATCAGCGAGATCGTTGGTGGCGCCAGCGCACTCGCGGACGCGTCCTGACGCGCCATACGAGGAGAAAGAAACATCATGAGCACTGTTGCCAGCCCCGCCCCCGCGGCGGAGCAGTCCAGCGGAGGCATCGGCCGCGTCTCGCGTGTCATCGGCCCGGTCGTCGACGTGGAGTTCTCCATCGACTCGATGCCGGACATCTACAACCTGCTGACTCTCGACGTCGATCTGACCGGCGAGCACGTCGAAGGTGAAGGCAAGAAGCGCATCAACCTCGAGGTCGCCCAGCACATCGGCGACAACATGGTGCGCGCGATCTCGCTGCAGCCCACCGACGGCATCGTTCGCGGCCAGGAGGTCACCGACACCAACGGCCCGATCACCGTCCCGGTCGGTGAGGTGACACTCGGCAAGGTGTTCAACACCACGGGTGACTGCCTCAACCTCGCGGACGGCGAGACCATCGAGGTCAAGGAGCGTTGGGGTATTCACCGCAAGGCGCCGGCGTTCGACGCGCTGGAGTCCAAGACCCAGATGTTCGAGACCGGCATCAAGGTCATCGACCTGCTCACGCCGTACGTGCAGGGTGGAAAGATCGGCCTCTTCGGCGGTGCCGGAGTGGGCAAGACCGTGCTGATCCAGGAGATGATCGCGCGTGTCGCCCGCGACCACGGTGGTGTGTCCGTGTTCGCCGGGGTCGGCGAACGTACCCGTGAGGGCAATGACCTCATGGTCGAGATGGACGAAGCCGGAGTGCTTGGCCAGACGGCGCTGGTCTTCGGCCAGATGGATGAGCCGCCGGGCACCCGTCTGCGAGTGGCGCTGGCTGCGCTGACCATGGCGGAGTACTTCCGTGATGTGCAGAACCAGGACGTGTTGTTGTTCATCGACAACATCTTCCGGTTCACCCAGGCCGGTTCCGAGGTGTCGACGCTGCTCGGCCGCATGCCGTCTGCGGTGGGTTACCAGCCGACGCTGGCCGATGAGATGGGCATTCTGCAGGAGCGCATCACCTCGACCCGTGGTCACTCGATCACCTCGATGCAGGCGATCTACGTCCCTGCAGATGACTACACCGACCCGGCGCCGGCGACGACCTTCGCCCACCTGGATGCCACCACCGAGTTGTCCCGTGACATCGCCTCGATGGGTATCTACCCCGCGGTGGACCCGCTCACGTCGACCTCGCGCATCATGGACCCGCGCTACATCTCGCGGGACCACTACGACACCGCGGTGCGTGTGAAGGGAATCCTGCAGCGCAACAAGGAGCTCCAGGACATCATCGCGATCCTCGGTATCGACGAACTGTCCGAAGAGGACAAGGTGCTGGTTGCCCGGGCGCGGCGGATCCAGCGCTTCCTGTCGCAGAACACCTACGTTGCCAAGCAGTTCACCGGCATCGAGGGTTCGACCGTTCCGTTGAAGGACACCATCGAGGCGTTCACCAAGATCGCCGACGGTGACTACGACTCGACGCCTGAGCAGGCGTTCTTCATGTGCGGTGGTCTCGACGACGTCGAGCGCAGGGCTGCCGAGCTGGCCAAGGAAGACTGATCCAGCCGTAGCGCACAGCAGATCTGACTGACGGCCGACGCGCCGGACGCCTCCAGGCGTCCGGCGCGTCTGCTGTTGTGCACCCGCGTCTGCGCTCGCTGTTGTGCGTCCGCGTCTGCGCTTGCCGTTGTGCGCCCGGGTCTGCGCTTGCCGTTGTGCGCCCGGCGCGTCTGCTGTTGTGCACCCGCGTCTGCGCTTGCCGTTGTGCGCCCGGCGCGTCTGCCGGGTCGCCACCGTGGCGCGTTGACCTGGCGGTTGCGGTCGTTATCCGTCGTGGACAACAACACCTGGTGCCAGGTCACCGTCGAAAGGCTGGCTGCGCGGTGCTGCGCGGTGCTGCTCGCGGTGCCGCCGCTCAGGTGGTGGCGTCGTCGTCGACCTCGGCGCGACGAGCGAGTGCCAAGCAGCCCGCGAGGGTGACCACGAATCCGACCACGGCGACAGGACCGAAGTGGTGGCGCACCTTGTCGCCCAGAAACACTAGACCGATCAATGCCGGCAGCACCGTCTCGACTGCGAACGTGATCGCGGCGACGCTCGTGGTGCGCCCGCGTTCGAGCGCGAACCCGTAGGCCACGATGGCGAACACTCCCGCGATGGCCATGGCCAGCAGCGCCGGGTGAGTGACCGTCTTCCACCACGGGTCGGCGAAAGCCAGCACACGCGCGGCGATGCCGGTGATGCCGAAGCCGAGACCGCTGGCGACCGCCAGCGTCAGCGAAGAGCGTCCGGGGGTCTTGTCGAGACAGCCGACCGCGAGGATCACGCCGACGACCAGTGACTCGATCACCAGACCCCAGTTGCCCCGGTGCCCGAGGTGCTTGCCGTGGCCCTCGTGCGCGCTCACTGCCAGCATCACCAGGCCGGCTCCGACCACCGCCAGAGCGATGATTTCACGGCGGCTCAGGCGAACGCCGAGCAGCCACACGGCCAGGATCGCGGTCACCGCAACCGACGACGCCAGCATCGACTCGACCAGGAACAACGGCAGCGTGCGCAACGCCGCGAACGAGGCCACGAAACCGAGGCCGTCCAACGCAAGGCCCACGGCGTACAGCCGTCCGGCCATCAGCCGCTGCAGGAGCGTGGTGTCGGCCGGCTGTTGCGCCATACGCCGCACGCCCATGGCCTGCAGGATCGTGGCAGCGCCATACGCGAGGGCGGCGATGATTGCGCCGAGCGGACCGATCACCGCGCCATGCTGTCACGGATGCATGGCCGGATCCGGCAGGGTCGCTGGGAGTCTCGTGGCCGTTTAGGTCGGATCACGTGCCACGAAATAAGCTGGCCCCCATGTGTGGAATCGTCGGCTATTTCGGGCCCGCAGGCACCCCGCAGATCCTCCAGCGGATGAACGACTGCCAGGAGCACCGTGGTCCCGACGGTGCGGGGACGTTCGCTGACGGCCCTGTCGCACTGGGCCACCGCCGACTGTCGATCATCGACGTGGCGCACGGTCAACAGCCGATGTCGACCGCCGACGGCCGCTACGTCCTCAGCTACAACGGTGAGGTCTACAACTACCTCGAGCTGCGAACCGAGCTTGAGCAGCTGGGCCGCAGCTTCAGCACCGACTCGGACACCGAGGTGGTGCTGCACGCCTTCGCCGAGTGGGGCACGGATGCCTTCGACCGGTTCAACGGTATGTGGGGCCTGGCGATCTGGGACGCACAGGAGCAGCGCCTCACGCTCAGCCGCGACCATTTCGGCATCAAGCCGGTCTATGTTGCCCAGGTCGGTGAGACGCTTTTCTTCTCCTCCGAGATCAAGTCGATCCTGGCGACCGGCGTCTACGACCGCCGCCCCAACGACCGGTCGATCTACCGCTACCTGCGTTTCCGGATCCATGAGGACGGCCGCGAGACCTTCTTCCAGGGCATCGAGCGGCTCGAGCCGGGGGAGTACCTCTCGGTGGACGCCTCCGGCATACAGCGCGGGTTCTACACCCGGCTGCGTGAAGAGCTCGCCGAACTCGCCACCCAGCAGCGCCCGTATGACGACGCTGCCGCGGCGGAGTACAAGCAGCGGTTGACCGAGGCGGTCCGGCTGCGCTTGCAATCGGAGGTGCCTGTCGGCACGTCATTGTCCGGCGGCCTGGATTCCAGCGCCGTGGCCGTGATCATCAACAAGCTGCTGAACGACGGCGACGCGACGACGAAATCCGTTGGCGCGCAACAGAATACGTTCTCTGCGGTGTTCCCGGGCTCAGACAACGACGAAGAGAAGTATGTCGATGCCGTGCTCGACATCTGCAAGGGTCACGTCGATTCGCACAAGATCCTGCCGACCGCAGACGAGTTCAAGGTCGACTTGCGCGACTTCATCCGCACGCAGGAGGAGCCGCTGATCTCCTCCGGCCCCTATGCGCAGTTCCAGGTCATGCGCGAGGCGACCAAGCACGTCACGGTGCTGCTCGACGGTCAGGGCGCCGACGAGATGATGGCTGGGTACATTCCCTACTACTTCGTCTACCTGCGCCAGCTGCGCGCCCAGGGCGCGACCGCCGCGGCGCTCGAACTCAGCAAGAGCCTGGACGTGCTCTACCGGTTGGGCCGGTTCAAGCTGAAGTCGAAGCTCAAGGGCAACAAGTCGATCCCGGGCGAGCGCCTGCTCGGCGACGATTTCGTCACGACGTATGCCGCAGAGCGTTATTCCGTCGAGGGCGCCAACCTCAAGAAGCGCCTCATCGAAGATCTGTTCATCGGCTCGCTGCCCTCGTTGCTGCGCTACGAGGACAAGAACACGATGCGGTTCTCCCTGGAGGGCCGTGTGCCGTTCCTGGACAAGGAGGTCGTGAAGTTCATCTTCAGTCTGTCCGACGAAGCGATCATCAAGGACGGCTGGAACAAGCGGGTGCTGCGCGATGCGACCCGTGGACTGCTGCCCGATCTGATCAACCGTCGCCGCAACAAGATCGGCTTCACCACTCCGCAGTCCGAGTGGTTCATGCGGTTGAAGAACTACTTCTACAACATTTTCCTCTCCGAATCCTTTGCCAGCAGGCCCTATTTCGACCAGACCGAGGTGCTGCACGCATTCGAGGGCTGGATCAAGGGCACCAACACCCTTGACTCGATGACCTTCTGGCGACTGCTCAACGTCGAGCTGTGGCTGCGTGAGTTCTTCGACGAGCAACCGGACGAGGCAGACGCCGAGCCTCGCCTCAAGACCGACCTCGAAGCCAACGCCGACAAGCAGTTGGATCTCACGACCGCGTCGGGCGCGAGCGTGCGGCGGTACCCGTTGCGCACCGAACTGGTCAGTCGTGACGACGACCTCGATGCTCGGGTGAACGAGCACATCGACGCTTTTTTCGCTGCGCTGGAGGCCGACCCGGAACATCAGGCTGCGCTCGCTGGCAAGCGGTGGTTCTTCTTCATCTCCGAGAAGATCGTCGCGATCACGCAGGGTCGGTCGTACTTCATCTGGGACATCAACGTCGGCCGTTCGGCGCGCATTCTGTCGAAGTACGTCACGCGCACGCCGGCGGGCATCGGCCTCGGATCACCGTTCACCATGCAACTGGCGATTCAGGAAGTCGGTCTGCCGCGAGTGCTCTACGCCAGCGCCGGGGGCGCGGTCGGCAAGGCGATCGGCAGACGAGGGCTGTTCTACGAATTGGTCGGCAACGACATACGCGCCATCGACGGTCCGACGGAATACTCGGCGTATCCCTCCAACGTCTCGGCCAAGCTGGCACCCAAGGACCCCGACCAGGTGGCATCCCGTTTGTCGGCCGCAATTCGTGAGCGTGCTCCGCAGGCATATCGCGACACCTTCGGCGGGACGGTCGTGATGGACGCCAACGACATCGGCCGCAACGTGCTCGGGTCCGACGTGAAGGGGGACTGGACCAGATTCGAGGAGATGTTCGCTGACAACCCCCTCGGGCAGAGCACCGAGCAGACCCCGATGGCGATCGTGGTCGAACTCTGATCTGCCAGACCACCTGACGATGACGGCGTTCGCCCCAGTGCCGGGGTGAACGCCGTCAGTCGTCGGGCGCCGGTCAGTCGTCGGAATAGCGCGAGTGCAGTCGCACCGGGTCGCGAGGGACTCCCTCTCGCGCGGCCTGCCGCTTGCGGTAGGTCAGGTTGAGCGCCTCGACCGCGATGGCGAAGGCGATCGGACCATAGATCACGGCTTTGTCGAGGTGCACGTCGAAGCCTTCGGCAATCAGCGTCGAGCCGATCAGCACCAGGAAGCTCAGCGCCAGCATCTTGACAGTGGGATGCTCGTTGACGAAATCGCTGATCCGGCCCGCCAGCACCATCATCAGGCCGATCGACAGCACGACGGCCGCCACCATGATGGCCAATTGGTCGACCATGCCGACCGCGGTGATCACCGAGTCGAGTGAGAAGACCGCGTCGATCAGCAGGATCTGCACGATGACCCTGGCGAAGGTGCTGGCGCCCGCCCCGCCCGCTGCGTGCTCGTGCTCGCCGCCCTCGAGCTTCTCGTGGATCTCGGTCACGGCCTTGTAGACCAGGAACAAGCCACCCACGATCAGGATGAGGTCACGGCCGGAGATCGCGAGGGCGTCCGCGCTGCCGATGGAGATGATCGTGGCGGTCAGACCGATGATCCAGGATGCAACCACCAGCAGCACGATCCGCATGACCAGAGCGAGCGAGAGTCCGACGATGCGCGCCTTCGGGCGCTGGTGCTCCGGCAGACGGCCGGTCAGGATGGAGATGAAGACGACATTGTCGATACCGAGCACGAGCTCCAGGGCGAACAGCGTCAGGAAAGCGATCCAGAGGTCAGGGCTCGAGAAGAAGTCCATGATGCCGGGCACAACGCTCGCCGCGGTCGAAGCGTTCCGCGCCCCCCGTGGCCCTGGACACCTGGATCGAGGCACTCGTGCGGCCCGGTAGACTGGCCACAGATCTCGTCGAGCACCGTGGCGAGTCCGACTCATATCCCGTCATAGGAGCCGCTGCCCGTGAGCCTCACCGTTGAAATCGTCGCCGCAGATCGTGAAGTCTGGTCCGGTGAAGCAAAGCAGTTGTCCTGCCGGACGGTCGAAGGAGACATCGGCATTTTGACGGGCCACTCGCCGTTGCTCGCTGTGCTCGACTCGGGCGAAATGCACCTGGACACCGTCGACGGGCAGCGCCGGACGCTCACTGTGGACGGCGGCTTCCTGTCGGTGGATCACGACAAGGTGACCGTTGTCGCGCAGACTGTCGACGCCCCGGGCCTCGACGGCTGACGTTCTTCAGTGATCGCGACTCTCGATGGGCTGGGGGTCGTACTTGCCTGCCTTGCGTTGCTGGTCCTGGCGGCGATGATCGCGCTCATCGTGCGTCGCCGGTTGATCTCACGCGGGGAGCCCATGCTCCTGCTGGCGGTCTCCCGTAGCGACGGTTGGCATCTGGGAATGGCCCGGCTCACCACGGCCAGCGTTCAGTGGCACTCGATCATCGGCGTCGGTGTGCGTCCCCGAGAGGTATGGCGCAGAGGGGATCTCGACCTCGGCGCTCCCAGCCCGTTGGAGGGCACTCGGCCACTGGCGATCATCGACCCGGTCCAGGTGCAATGCAGCGTCGACGGTGGCTCCATCACCATTTGCCTTGCTTCGGGCGACTACACCGCGCTGCGGTCGTGGTCGGAATCCGCGCCGCCCGGACTCAACGCCAACGTCGCCTGAGCGAAAGTCTCACTCAGGCGCTCAGCGTTCTTTGTCCGGCGCCGTCTCTCGGCCGCCGCCGGGCTGCCACAGGACGTCGCCGCCGCGTTGCAGGTTGGCCACTCGGGCTGCCAGGAACAACAGGTCCGACAAGCGGTTGAGGTACATCGCGGTCAACGGATTCACGCCGCCGATTTCGCGCTCGCCACCGGCCGGAACCTCCGCGTCGCCATACGCCTCGATCGCTGCCCACGCGGACCGCTCGGCGCGACGAGCCACCGTTCGCGCGACGTGCAGGTGCGCAGCTCCGGGGGTGCCTCCGGGAAGGATGAACGAGCGAAGTGTCTCGACCTCGCCGTTCAGGCGGTCGCAGTCGGTTTCGAGGTCGTCGATCCAGGGCTGTTTGACGCGCAGGGGCGGGAACTCGGGTTCGGCGACCAGTGGGGTGCACAGATCCGCGCCCACGTCGAAGAGTTCGTTCTGGACCCGGGTGAGCATGGTGTCCAGATCGTCACGCAAGCCGCCGCACGCAATGGCGACCCCGATGCAGCTGCCGGTCTCGTCGGTGTCGGCGTAGGCCGTCAGCCGTGGGTCGTTCTTGCTGGTGCGACTGAAGTCGCCGAGGGCGGTGCTCCCGTCGTCGCCGGTGCGGGTGTAGATACGACTCAGGATGACCATGACCTCGATGGTGTCAGATCGGTGCGTGGCTCGCAGTGCGGGACGGATCGCCGTGCGGGACGTCTCGCAACGACGCCCTTATCGCGGTAGTCGGCGCGACCGTTACACACGGTTATCGAATTGTGACCATGGCTTGGCAAGTCAGCGAGGATACGCGTGCGTCAATGGTGTGGGTCACACCACGGGGGCGTGGCTGGCGGATCCGGCTCACGAGTCGGCCGACACGAAAGGTGGCAGGCGATGGTCAGGTCGGGGGATCTCGAAACCATGTCAACCACCATCACGATCCTGCGACCGGGATCGGAGATCGCGGTTCGTGGACCGCTCGACGTCCACTCGGTCGCCGATGTGCGCAACGCGCTCAGCCGGGCTGTCGACGACGGCGTAGGTACGCTGACGCTGCACCTCGGTGAGGCCGAGATCGGTGACGCCACCGGTTTGGGTGTCATCGTGGGCGCGCACCACCGCGCGTTGCGCGCTGGTCGGCAACTGGTGCTGGCGGATGCTTCGCCGCGCCTGGAACGACTGTTGCGTGCCACCAAGCTCAATCGGGTGCTCGCGGTGACACATCCGTCGTCGGCACCTGCGTCCACGTCTCGTGGGGCGGCGCTACCTGCCTGATCGGCTGCCAGGTCTGGGCGGTGATCCCGCCGGTTTGTCAGCCGATGGCGGTTGCGGCGGCTCGGCGAGGGTCCGCAGCTGCCAGCAGATCACCATTCGCAGTGCGCAGGGCTGCTCCGACGCCGCCGAAGAACATCGCCAACGGCTCGTGCAGCATGGAATCGCAGTCCAGCTGAGCCACGGCCGACGCGATCTCGTCGTCCGGCTCATAGTCGATGCGGATTCTGGGACCGTCCTCGGACTGCTGAGGTTGCGCGTGCAACCGGGGTGCGTCGATTGCCGCCTGCAGGTTGTCGCCGGTGAGGCAGTACCTCCCGAGCACCTGCATCAGCGCCGTGGTGATGCGGTCGGCGCCGGGACTGCCGATCGCGAGCACGGCGCCGTCGTCGCAGCGTGCGGTCGTCGGCGCCATGTTCGACGCCAGCCGGGTGCCCGGCGGCAGGGCGTGCAGACCGCGCCGGTTGAGCTCGGGCTCACCGAGGCAGTTGTTGAGGATCAGCCCGGTGCCGGGGATCGTCACGCCGGAGGAATAGCCCGCCGACGTGGTGATCGCACAGGCCATGCCCTCGGAGTCGACGACGGAGACGTGAGCGGTGTCGGTCGACGTCGGCAACGACGCCAGGTTGTTCGTCTGCAGGGCACGTAACAGCTCGGCCCCGGCTTCCGTCAGATCTGCGGCGCGGTCGAGGTGGCTGTGGCGATATTGCAGCACCTCGGTCTGCACCGCGATGAGCTCGTCGGGTGCGAGCGACCGACGTGCAAGGAGGCGCAGCATGGCGGTGAGCACCGGGCCACCGATCGAGGGAGGCGGGTTGAGCGCGACATCCCAGTCGTGCAGCCTCGTGCGGCCGGCGGGTCGGCATACCGCTGTGTAGGCCGACAGGTCGGCGGCACCGATGAGACCGCCCTCGAGCTGCACGTGGGCGGCGATGGCGCCGGCGATGTCACCGGTGTAGAGCGCCGAACTGCCCTCCGCCGCAACGATTTCGAGTGTGTCGGCGAGGTCGGTGTTCGTCATACGTGCGCCCGGGCCAACCGGCTCGTCGTCGACGAAGTGCTGGGCACGGGTGACCGGGTCGAAGCCGTAGAGCTGCGGGCCGACCAAACGCAGATAGCTGCCCGCGGCTTGGCCGAGCCGGAATCCCGTGCGGCAGGCCGCGATCGCCGGCGCCAGGATGTCGGCCCACGGCGCCGCGCCGAATCGGGCACGTGCCAGCTCGTATGCCGCGAAAGACCCTGGTGTCGCTGCAGATCCAGCTCCGGCGTTGATCGTGATGCCACCGCCGTAGTCGAGATGCAGATTCCGCAACCCGGTGCCGAAGCGCTCGTGGGCTGCGCCGCGGCCGGGCATCTCGCAGTTGCCGTCGATGACCTGCGGGTCGGCATTCGCCGGCCACACGTTGACGAAGGCGCCACCGAGCGCGCTGACGATGCCTGGTTCGGTGACGTAGGTGACGGCCTGGGCTGCGATCGCCGCATCGACGGCGGTGCCACCGGCCGCGATGACATCGAGCCCCGCCTGAGCGGCGAGTGCGTTCGGGGCCGCGATCGCGGCGCGGGCGGACGTCATACGTGCACCGGCTGCATCAGAAGAGCCGGGAGCCGGCGTCGTCCATGCCCTTGAGGGCTTCGTAATCCAAGGTGACACAACGGATTCCGCGATCCTCGGCGAGAACGCGCGCCTGCGGTTTGATCTGCTGCGCGGCGAACACGCCGCTGACCGGGGCGAGGTGCGGGTCGCGGTTGAGCAACTCCAGGTAACGCGTCAACTGCTCGACACCGTCGATGTCGCCACGCCGTTTCAGCTCCACCGCGACCGTGGCTCCGTAGGCGTCACGGCACATGATGTCGACCGGGCCGATGGCGGTCATGTATTCGCGGCGGATCAGGCTGTAGCCCTCGCCGAGAGTGGTGATGTGATCGGCCAGCAGCGCCTGCAGTTGTGCCTCGACGCCGTCCTTGACCAGGCCGGGGTCGATGCCGAGGTCATGGCTGCTGTCGTGCAGCACCTCGTGCAGGCGGATGTGCAGGCGGTCCTCAGTCTTCGCGTGCTGCACCGACCACACGGCGACCACGCCCTCGTCGGTCTCGTCGGCGGTCGGAGCGATCTCGGCCATCGCGCACGGCGGTGACATCCAGTTCAGCGGCTTGTAGGAGCCGCCGTCGCTGTGGATCAGCACGGAGCCGTCCGCCTTGACCATGAGCAGCCTGGTCGCCAGTGGCAGATGGGCGGTCAACCGGCCCACGTAGTCCACGCTGCATCTGGCAATCACGACTCGCACGCCCCGGAGCCTAATACGCGGCGGGCGCCCCGACAGCCGTGTCGGCCGGTGCTGAGACACTGGCGTCATGACTCCTCAGTTCCGCACAGTCGCGGTCATCGGTCTGGGCACCATGGGTGCCGGCATCGTCGAAGTCTTCGCCAAGGCCGGCCTGCAGGTGTATGCCGTCGACGGCAGCGACGAACTCGCCCAGCGCGGGCGGGGTTTCGTGACCACGTCGCTGGGTCGCGCTGTCAGCAAGGGCAAACTGGAGCAGACCGCTGCGGACGAGGTGCTGGGGCGCATCACCTTCACGTCGGAGCTGACAGACCTCGCCGACGCGGACCTGGTGATCGAGGCGGTGCCGGAGAAACTGGAGATCAAGCAGTCGATCTTCTCTCGTCTCGATGAGATCGTCAGCGCGGACGCGGTGCTGGCATCGAACACCTCGAGCCTGTCGCTCACCCGGATCGCCGCGGGCACCAAGCACCCGCGGCGGGTCGTGGGCATGCACTTCTTCAACCCCGCGCCGGTGCTGGCGCTGGTCGAGGTCATCACGACTCTGCTGGTGTCGCAGGAGGTCGTCGACGGGGTGCGTGACCTCGCCATACGTCTCGGCAAGAAGCCAGTGGTCGTCGGTGACCGCGCCGGATTCGTCGCCAACGCCCTGCTCATCACTTATCTGGCGCGAGCGATCCGGCTGTACGAAAACGGCCGCGTGTCCCGCGAGGATCTCGACAACGCCGGCCGGATCGGCATCGGTCTGCCGATGGGCCCGCTAACGTTGTCCGACCTCATCGGGCTGGACGTCGTCAAAGAGGTGTGCGACGTGCTGTATGCCGCAACCAAGCGTCCGAGCGACGCGCCTCCCGCGCTGCTGACGAACCTGGTGACCGCGGGGCGGCTCGGCCGCAAGACCGGCCACGGTTTCTACGAATACGACAAGCCGGGATCCGGCACGGTGGCAGACCGGCAGCAGGATTCAGCCGGCGCGGCCGTCGGCGTCGTCGCGGTGGTCGGATCCGGTGAACTCGCAGACGCGTTCGCGCAGGTGTTGGGCGGCGGCGGACTCGACGTGCGGATCGTGAGCGACCCGGGCACCGACACCTCCGGTCTTGTGGAGGCCGGTCTGGTGGTGCTCGCCGGTAGTGAGAACTGCTGCGAGGACTGCAACGACGGGGAGTGCCTGACGGATGCCACGGGCGGCAATGTCGGCGACGACTCCGCGGAACAGGGCTGCGGGTGCTGCGGTGGGGCGGCGCCAGGAGTGTGGTTTCCGAAGGTGGTCGAGGCGTTGTCCGCGGATGCGATCGTGCTGGCGGCGGACCCCGCCAGCCGCTGGGCCGCGGAGGATCTCGATGTCGACTCCGACTCCGCGTCCGGCGGCTCCGAAGTCGCCGGCGAGGCGCCGCGGGTGATGCCCGTGCGATTGCACCAGTCGACGCGCGGCGGTCAGGTTGCCGAACTCGGTCGCGGGCTGACGACGTCGGCCACCGCGCTCGCGGTGGCGCGCGCCACTCTCGAAGCTGCCGGGCTCACTGTGGTCGTCGCGCAGGACCGGCCCGGTCTGGTGGTGGACGCGCTGCTGTTTCCGCACCTCAACGACGCGGTCGCGATGCTGGACTCCGGATACGCCACGGCGGAGGACATCGACACCGCGATGAGCGCCGGATGTGGTTATCCCACAGGCCCGTTCGCGATGTTGGACGCCATCGGTGCCGACGCCGTCGCCGACTCGCTGCTGGAGCAGGCAGGTGTCGACCCGGCCGTCGCGCCGAACCCGTTGCTGCTCGAGCACGCACTCGCGCAGCGCACATTCCGCTGACCCGGCGAACCACCGATCCGACGAAGACCGTTATCCCCATGCCCCGACGCAACCGGCCACGGCCATCGAAAGCCGCGCGGGCCGGCGGTGCGCGTCCGGACATCTCGCGTGTGCTCGAGACCGGTCTGCGGACCGAGTCGTATGCCGGTGGCAGCTGGCGGGTGCGCGAGGTCCGAGGCAATACCGCCGGACGTACCTACGTGTGCCCCGGATGCCAGCAGGCGCTGGAGTCGGCCATCGCACACGTGGTCGTCTGGCCCGCCGACGGTCTGGGCGATGTGGCTGACCGTCGGCACTGGCATGCCACCTGCTGGGGCGCTCGCGACCGCCGCCCACCGCAGGGCTCGTGGCGATGAGAACGAGGCAGGGCCGGACTTCGGCATACAGCCGGCGGTTCGGCATGGACCGCAGGTTCACGCTGCCGGGACAGCGCGCACAGGAGGAGAACTGACGAGATGACTGAGTTGAGCCAGATCCGGTCGAACACGGTGCTGCGTGCGGATCGTCGGGACATCGAGTTGCAGACGGCGGACGGCCTCACTCTCGTCGGCGAACTCGCCTTGCCGGAGGCTGCCGACCCGGTGGCGACCTTGGTGACACTGCATCCGCTGCCGACCCACGGCGGCTTCATGGACAGTCACGTCTTCAAGAAGGCATCGCTCCGGCTGCCGGCGCTGGCCGACATCGCGGTGCTGCGGTTCAACCTGCGTGGGGTGACCTCGCCGCGCGGGACATCGCAGGGGGTCTTCGACGAGGGGCGATCGGAGCGTTTCGATGTCGCGGCCGCGATTGAGTTCGCCGAATTCGCCGAGGCTCCGGCGCTGCCGCGGCGATGGCTGGTGGGCTGGTCGTTCGGCACCGACCTGGCGCTGATGTATGGCGATGACCCATCCATCGAGGGGCTGATCCTGTTGTCGCCGCCGCTGCGCTTCTCGAAGCCGGAACACCTTGCCCGCTGGGCGGATTCGGGCAAGCCGGTGGTGTGCCTGGTGCCGGAGTTCGACGATTACCTGCGACCGGAGGAGGCTCGCCGCCGATTCGCCGCCATCCCGCAGGCGCAGGTCGTCGCGGTCGAGGGCGCGAAGCATCTGTGGGTCGGAGAGACGTATGTGCGGCGGGCGCTGGACGAGATCGTGCGGGTCGTGGTGCCGGACGTGACAACGCCGTTGCCGACCGAGGTGTCTGCGGATTTCGTTGTGGCGCAGTAGTTATCGCCTCAGCGCATCTCCGCGAGATTCGACCGTGGGGCGGGTATTGCGTGCGTGGTGTCGAATTTCGCGCGGGGGAATGTGTTCGGCGGCGTTCGGCCACCGCAGTGACCGCGATCAGTGCGCGTCGGCAGGTTCGACCAGTTCGACCAGGACGCCACCGGCATCCTTGGGGTGCACGAAGTTGATGCGGCTGCCGGCGGTGCCGCGGCGGGGAGCGTCATACAGCAGGCGAACTCCCTTGGCACGCAACACCTCTGACACCTCCTCGATCGACCGCACCCGGTAGGCGAGCTGCTGCAGGCCGGGCCCGGACCGGTCGAGGAACGTGGCGATCGTGGACTCCGGCGACAACGGAGCCAGGATCTGCAGGGCGGCCCCGCCTGCTGAGCCGGGCGCCAGCATGGCTTCGCGAACGCCCTGATCGTCGTTGGTCTCCTCGTGGGTGACCTGCATGCCGAAGACCTCGCGGTAGAACGCGATGGCCTCGTCGTAGTCAGGGACCGCGATGCCGACGTGGTCGATGGCTTCGAACAGGTGCGTCGGAAGGTGCGTCATACGCCAAGACTAAAGTGAGATGCATGACACAGTCCGACCCAGCACGCACCCCTGTCCTCGTCTCCGGCGCCCGCACCCCGATGGGCAAGCTGATGGGTTCCCTCTCCGGATTCTCCGGGGCCGATCTGGGGGGATTCGCCATCAAGGGCGCACTCGAGCGGGCCGGCATCAGCGGCGACCAGGTCGACTACGTGATCATGGGCCAGGTGCTGACCGCAGGTGCCGGGCAGATGCCCGCGCGTCAGGCCGCGGCCAAGGCAGGCATTCCGATGGACGTGCCGTCGCTGACGATCAACAAGGTCTGCTTGTCCGGTGTCGACGCAATTGCGTTGGCAGCACAGCTGATTCGCGCCGGTGAGTTCGATGTGGTCGTCGCCGGCGGCCAGGAATCGATGAGTCAGGCGCCGCACCTGCTGCCGGGCAGCCGTTCCGGTTTCAAGTACGGCGACGTCACGATGCAGGACCACATGGCCCTCGACGGTCTGTGGGATGCCTTCACCGACCAGGCGATGGGTGCACTGACCGAGTCCGCCAACTGCGGTGCCTCCGAGGTCAGCCGCCAGGAGCAGGACGCCTTCGGTGCGCGCAGCCACCAGTTGGCCGCCCGCGCCTGGAAGGACGGGCTCTTCGACGACGAGGTCGTCACCGTGCAGATCCCGCAGCGCAAGGGCGACCCGATCGAGTTCCGGTCCGACGAGGGCATCCGTCCTGAGACCACTGCCGAGTCGCTCGCGGGACTGCGTCCGGCGTTCAGCAAGGACGGCAGCATCACCGCCGGGTCGTCGTCGCCGATCTCCGACGGCGCCTGCGCGACCGTCGTGATGAGTCAGGCGAAGGCGCAGGAGCTCGGACTGAGCTGGTTGGCCGAGATCGGCGCGCACGGCGTGGTTGCCGGGCCCGACTCCAGCCTGCAGAGCCAGCCGGCCAACGCGATCCGCAAGGCCTGCGAGAAGGAGGGCATCGCGCCGACCGACCTTGATCTGGTCGAGATCAACGAGGCCTTCGCCGCGGTCGGCATCGTGTCGACCCGCGAGCTAGGCCTGGACGAGGACATCGTCAACGTCAACGGCGGCGCGATCGCCATGGGTCACCCGATCGGTATGTCGGGCGCGCGCATCACCTTGCACCTCGCGCTCGAGCTGGCCCGTCGTGGTGGCGGCGTCGGCGCGGCCGCTCTGTGCGGTGGCGGTGGTCAGGGCGATGCCCTCATCATCAGGGTGCCGCAGCGGGTCGAGCTCAGCAGCGACCACGCGCTGTCCGACGCGCGCTGAGCGCACCGAGACCTCCCGCCATACGTATGCCGCGCCGTCACGTCGACGTGCCGTCGCTCGTGACGGCTGCCCGTGAGGGTTCGCCGCGAGCCGTCGCACGCCTGATCACCCTCGTCGAGAACGCCGACCCTCGGCTGCGCGAGGTGATGGCGCAGCTTGCGCCATACACGGGCAACGCCCGGATCATCGGCCTCACCGGCAGCCCCGGTGTCGGCAAGTCGACCACGACCAGCGCCCTGGTCGGCGCCTTCCGGCGGCGTGGCAGGCGGGTCGGTGTGCTGGCCGTCGATCCGAGTTCGCCGTTCTCCGGCGGAGCGCTGCTCGGCGACCGGATCCGGCTGATCGACCATGCACTCGACTCAGGTGTCTACATGCGGTCGATGGCCAGCCGTGGCCATCTCGGCGGCCTGTCATGGTCGACGCCGCAGGCTCTGCGCGTGCTCGATGCCGCGGGCTGCGACGTGATCTTCCTGGAGACCGTCGGTGTCGGGCAGAGCGAGGTCGAGGTCGCCGGGTTGGCCGACACCACGATGGTGCTGCTCGCGCCGGGCATGGGCGACGGGATCCAGGCCGCCAAGGCCGGCATCCTCGAGATCGGCGACGTCTTCGTGGTCAACAAGGCCGACCGCGACGGCGTCGAGGTCACCGTGCGCGACATCCGCGGCATGATCAGCCTGGGCGATCGCACCGAGCCGGGGCTCTGGCGGCCGCCGGTCGAACGCCTGGTGGCCGAGCGCGGCGAGGGCCTGGACGATGTGCTCGCGGCGCTGGACAAACACTGGGAGTGGATGGCCGGCAACGGCGAGTTGCAACGTCGGCGGGTGCGCCGGGCCCAGGACGAGATCGAGTCGATTGCGTTGCGAGAGCTACGGATTCGCATGGGTGACCTGTCCGGCGGGGCCGATGTCACCGCTCTGGCGGAGCGCCTCGTCTCGGGTGAGACCGACCCGTATGCCGCCGCCGACGAGGTGCTCGCGCAGTTGTGAGACGGCCGATGGCAGGTCGCTCCGGATGCGGCTCACGTCACTAGGGTTTGCCTCATGAAGCCACGTACGCCGGCGATCCTGCTCATCGGCGAGACCTGTCGCGAGACACTCGAGCACGAGTTCGGTCGGTATGCCGCGGACTACCAGGTGGTCTGTGTCTCCGGCCTCGGTGCGGCCATGGCGCAGACCCAGTCGCTGATCGCCCAGCACATCCCGATCGCGCTGGTCTGCGCCGAGTTCTACCTGCCGGATGCGTCCGGCCTGGTCGCGCTGGACTGCGTGCACGCGGTGAGCCCGACCAGCAAGCGGTGCGTGATGATCGCGTGGGGCGAGTTCCGTGCGACTGTCGAGCAGGTGCACGATGCGCAGGCGGCCGGACGCATCGACGCTCCGCTGGGCGTGCCGCGAGGCGCTCGCGACGAGGAGTTCCACACCGCGGTCACCGAGTTGCTCTCGGACTGGGGTTGGACCGCCGGTGGCCCGGTCGTGGAGTCGATCCGGATCGTCGCGCCGGTGATCAATGCGCAGGCAGCGCAACTGCGTGACTTCCTGGAACGCCACGGGATGCCCAGCAAGATCATTGCTCCGGACACACCCATCGGACGATCGGTGCTCGAGCGCATCGACGCCGACCCGGACACGTGGACCGACTACCCGTTGCTGACCTCGCCGGTCACGCCCGACGTGCTGGTGCAGCCCACGATCGGTGATCTCGGCCGGATGATCTGGGCACGCGAACCCGTCGAGGACGGCCGGATCTACGACCTGGCGATCGTCGGCGCCGGGCCCGCCGGTCTGGCAGCCGCCGTGTATGGCGCGTCCGAAGGGCTGTCGACGATCGTGCTCGACGCCGAAGCCATCGGCGGTCAGGCGGGCACGAGTTCGATGATCCGCAACTATCTGGGTTTCCCGAGGGGCATCTCCGGGATGCGGTTGGCGCAGCGCGCCCGGGGACAGGCCAACCGGTTCGGCGCGAAGCTGTATCCGGCGCGCCCGGTGCTGGGCGTCGACCTGGCCGAGGACGAGGGGCAGACCCACCGGTTGGATGTCGGCGACGGCGAGGTGCGTGCGACCTCGCTGCTCATCGCAACCGGTGTCGCCTACCGGCGCCTGGGGGTGGAGGTGCTGGAAAGCTTCGTCGGGCTGGGCGTCAACTACGGCGCGGCGACGAGCGCCTCGCGCGACTGCGTCGGTAAGGACGTGCATGTCGTGGGTGGCGGCAACTCCGCCGGTCAGGCGGCCGTGCACCTGGCGCGCTTCGCGCGGTCGGTCACCATCGTGATCCGCCGGCCGAATCTCACCGAGACGATGTCGGATTATCTGATCAAGGAGATCGACGCCAATCCGCGAATAGCGGTCCAGGCGTGCGCCGAAGTCGTCGACGGTGGCGGCGGTGGTCGTCTCGAGTGGATCACCGTGCTCGACAAGAACACCGGTGCGCGCACCAATGTCGGCTGCGGCGGTCTGTTCCTGCTGCTGGGTGCGAAGCCGTGTTGCGACTGGCTGCCGCAGGACGTGGCCCGGGACAGCGCTGGTTTCGTGTTCACCGGGCGGGACGTGCCGACGGAAGCCTGGGTCGACGGCGCGCCACCTGCTGCCTTCGAGACCACTGTGCCGGGCGTCTTCGCGGCGGGCGACATCCGGGCCGGGTCGATGAAGCGGGTGGCCTCGGCCAGCGGTGAAGGCGCCGCCGTCATACCTCTCGTGCACGCCCACCTGGAGAGTAGTTCGAGGAGCGCGCAACCATGACCGCGGCGCCATCGGCCACGACGAGGTGACCCGCCAGTAGGGTGAGCAGGCGATCCCCGAAGCGGCCACGATGCTCGACCGTGCCCGCGAAATCCCCATTGCAGAAGGAGCATCCGAGGCAATGCAGATGACGTCGATCGAGGAGTGGTCCCCGCGACCGGGCGAGATCCTGGAGGTCGTGCCGACCGCCGACGCACTCGCCGCTGCGCACCATGCGCCGGTGTCGACCGCTCGCCCTTCACTGCTGCAGGAGTCGCACATCCGCACCGCCGCCGACCGGCGTGCCAAGGGAGTCGACTGGTCGCCGTGGCTGGCCTTCGCCTTCCGGGTGCCGCGTCCGCTGGACCGTGACGCGTGGCTTCGCGCAGCGAACTGTTTCGTGACCGGGCACGGAACCCTGCTGACCTGGTTCGATACGGCGACCAGCGAAAACACTTCTGGCGACTCTCATTCGGTGACCCTCACTCGTCGCGCGGTCGATCCGGAGCAGGTCGAACTCGAGCTGGTGTCACGCGGGCACGCCGCAACCTCCGACGAGGTGCGCGAACTGGTGGCATCGAGATTTTCGGTGAACACCAGCCCGCTCGAATGGCCGGCATTCGTCATCGGGGCGATCGACCACGGCGAGGACGGCTTCACCGTGTATTACGGGATCGACCACTCACACACCGACGGCGTTTCCCTGCTGCTGGGCGTCGAGGATCTGTTCAATCTGTACGACCACGAGGCCGGTGGGCCCTCGGAGTCGATGGCGAAGGTCGGTAGTTACGTCGATTTCAGCGAACACGAGCGTGCAGCCACCGAGCACCTGTCGTTGTGGTCACCGGCCGTCCGCGTGTGGGCCAAGGCGTTGTTCAAGGTGCGCAACAAGCTGCCCTCCACCGCTGTCGAGCTCGGGCTCACGCCGGGGGAGACCGCGCGTTCGGTGCGGGTCGACCGGGTGCTGGTCGACGGTGCGCAGATGGCCGACTTCGAGAAGGCGTGCAAGAGCTCGGGCGGCGGCGTCAGCGCCGGGCTGTTCGCCATACTGGCGCTGATCGACGTGGCACTGGCGGGGCGAACGTCATACCTCGCGCTGAATGCCGTTGCCACCCGGTCAGATCCGGCATACCGGCGAGCGCAAGGATGGTTCATCAACCTGGTGCCGGTGGCGACCAAAGTGAAGCCCGACGCTACATTCGTCGATCTCATTCCGTCGTTGCAGAAGTCGATCCGATCTTCGCGTGTCGCGGCCGGGGTGCCTGCTCGTGCCATCGTCGACAGGGTGGCTCGTGTGGGTGGGGTGAAGGTCGCACCGACAGCGGTGCCGCCGATCGTGTCGTACATCGACATGCGGTCTTTCCCCGGCGGGGAGCACCCGGTCGCAGATGAGATCCACGCTCTCGGTGGCCCGGGCAACACCGGTGACCTGTCGATGTGGATCAATCGCCGTTCGACGGACACCTACACGATGGTGAGCTTCCCGGACACCGAGGTCGCGCGGGCCAATGTCGAAAGCTATCTGGGTGCCATCGCCGCGCTGATGGCAGCCGTCGCTCGCGGCGAGGTTGTCGACGTGGCAGCCGCAAAGGACGCCTTGCGCGTCCCCGTCGTTCGGTGACACATCTGCGTGCTGCGATGGCAACGTGCAGTCGTGGCAATGGTTTTCAGCACCACTGCGCCAAGCGCTCGCAGGTGTGGTCGAGCCATTGCGGCACCACTGACGCGGCTTCATGGGTGCCGGGGAATCGACACCGCAGTGCGAGGCCGTCCTCGTTGCGGACCCACCAGGTCTGCACGTCCGTAGCCGGCGACGAGGCGCTGAGCTGTTGTGCTCTTAGCTGGTCATGCAAGTGGTGGCCGTCGATACGGCGGTAGTCCAGATAGGACACCATCGTGACGTCGCCGGTGGCGCTGAAGCCGGGTGCATAACTGCCGATCACGTCTGCCAGCGGCATCCGGCCCAGCTCGATCGCCGTCTCGACCTGTCGTTGCGCGGCGGTGAGTGTCTGAGCGGTCGTGGCTCCCACCTCGATCGCGACGGGGCCGTTGGTCACCATCCAGCCGATCGTGTCGCGCCACCGGGGCTCGGTGCGCGTAGTCACCGGCACCAAGGTCTCGAAGGTGTCGGGGCCGCCCATCGCCACGGCAGCCTCCGCGCTAGCGCACAGCAGTGTTGCCAGCATGCCGGCGCCATGGTTGCGAGCATGCTGCGCCACGGCCTGCGTCTGCGCGGCGGTCAGCACTTGTCGCAGCTCCACAGTCGAATCTGAAGTGTTGTCTGAAGGATTCGTCAGAAGCGCAAAGCGGGGCAGGCCACGATCGTGTCGGTCGAAGAACGCATGCCACTGCGGCAGTCGTGGGTCGGACGGGTCGAAGGTGTCCTTCGCCGCGCCTGCTGCGTACGTGAGAAAGCCCGCCGTGTTCGGAAGGTCCGCTGCTCGACGAGACTGCCGCGCGGCATACAACTCGGCCAGATCGCGCACGATGAGAGCCATCGACACGGCATCCACGTGTGCGTGGTCGCACGCAACGACCACGGTGACGCGCTCACCGACGATCGCGCCCAGCAGGTATGCCGGGAAGCGTCGAGCCGTTGTCGTTTCGTCGATGATGCGCGCAAGTGCGTGCCGCCGGTCGGCGAGATCGCCGGGAAGTGTGTGGTTCTCACGACGCCAACTGAATTCGCCCTGGTGGCAACGGGTTTGCGGCGAGATACCAGAGAAGCCGACGGTGCTGCGCAAGCCGTCGTGGCGCTGCAGCAGACTGGTGTAGGCATCCCGCAAGGTCATCTCGTCGAAGGCGCCGGGCAGGTCGAACAGCACGCACAGCCACCCGCCATGTTCACGGGCGGTGCCCGTGTGGTTGAGCTGATTGAAGGTGGGTGGTGCTTCCGGCACGATGATGCCCTCCGACGAGGGTGCCGGAATCCATTGCAGCAGAACACCTTCGGGCACGTCCGCCAGTTCGGCCGAGGTCAGCAGCATGTGGTCAGACCGCGGGCACGCGCACCTGTGCGGCCTCCGGAACGGGTACGCCGGCCAACTGGTGCACAGCCTCTGTGAATGCGGCCAGGAAACGTTCGAAGCTGTCAGCCGCCGCCATGTTGTTCGGGAACCGTGCCGACACGTTGATACCGCCACGCGCCCGCACGATCCACAGGTAGACCTCGTCGTCGGAGTAGCGGATGCTGCGCAGCGCGCGGGCCCGCTGCGCGTCGAATTGCGCCGCGCCCGGCAGGTGTCGAATGTCGACATACGACACGACGAAGCGCGGACACGATCGGATGTCGAGCAGCTGGGCGATCGTCGCGAACGGGATCTGCGCATCGGTCCGAATGTATGCCGATGCGTCCTCCGCGCGCTGCAACTCCTGTTTGAGGTCGGCGGCGCCGGTCAGGTCGAGGGTCAGCGGACTGATTCCGACGAACCAGCCCATGGATGTCTGATAGCGCTCGGATCTGGTGTGCATCGGCATCACCATTCGCAGCGGAGCACCGTCGGTGGTGGCGGCGATGGCACGGGCCAGGGCGACCAGGATCGCCGGCTGCATGCCGAACCCGCACGATCGTGCAACGGCATGGAGTGTGTCGGCGACCTCCGGAGCGACGATCTGTCGGCTGGCACTGCGTTGCGGGAGGGTGCAGCTGCCGTTGTGGTCGGCGGTGGGAAGCGGGAAGCCGGGGAAACACCGCTCGTCGACGCTGAGGAACGACCGCCAGCGTTCGGTGGTGTCGTTGCCCTGGATGGCCAGGGCGGCCATGCCGCATTCCTCAGCGCTGAAGTCGATGTAGCTCGCCGCGGGGGGGTCGAGGCTGGGCGGTATGTCGTGCAGGATCGCGGCATACAGCTGGTCGAGTTCGGAGATGGCGATCACCTGCGAATAGGCATCGAGTACCGAGTGGTCAGCGGCGAACGCCAGCAGGAATCGCGGACCGTCCTCCTGATCGTCCGGCACGACGGTCGCGGCGACCAGGTGCGGCCAGGTGCTGGGGCTGATCGTGCGGTCGAAGAAGCGGGACACGACGTCATAGACCCGCTCAACGGTCTGGTGCGAGCCGGCAGGGCGCCCGGTGACCGTGACGTCTTCGGCCCGAAAGGTCAGTCGTTGCAGGCCGTTAGGAGTGATCCGGACAGTTGTGCGGAAGGACTCGTGCCGGCTGTGCCAGGCCTCGAGCGTCGCCCGCAGGACATCTGCGTCGAAGGGCAGTCGGATCTCGAAGACCGTGCCGATCCAGTCCGGATCGCCGTCGTTGCGAGCGGTGACGTGGGTCTCGTGCTGCGGCGAGACGGGACGCTGGTCGACTGCGGCGAGCGCGGTGTCGGCTGAAGCGGACCACAGGGTCACGTCACCGGCGAAGACCGAATAGTCGGCGAGTTCGGTGTATTCCACGAGCGTCGGCCCTCCAGGGGGATGGTCAACTGCGGCCAAGGCGTGTCGATTTCGAGCGCGTGGAAAATGTTACTGGACAGTACGACTGTCAAGTGCACTTCAGGGTGTGGCGAATATCGCTCCTTGCGATGTAGACGAGTGCCGGGCTCCCGCTAGTTCCACCAGGTCGGCCGTCGCCGCGACGGCACGCTCGGCCGGTATCAGCGATTCGGCGACCTCTGCTGCCCGAGCGCGGCTGGCGGGCTGGAGCAGTGGTCGCAGGATTTCGATCGCTTTCGCTGCGGTGAGCGTGCGGAAAGGCGCCGATGCGCCCACGCCGCAGGCGGCGAGGCGGCGTCCCCACAGCGGTTGGTCGGCGCTGAACCACGCCACAAACGACGGGATCCCGGCCCGCAGCGTTGCGGCTGTCGTGCCAGCACCGCCGTGGTGGACAGCAGCAGCGCACCGCGGGAACACGGTGCGGTGGTCGACGGCATCCACGATCCGCACATCGGCCTCGGTTGCATCAGCCAGATCTGACCACCCGGCTGCGACGAGCGCCCTGACGCCGAGGTGCGTCGAGACTTCACGGATCAGAGCGACTGTAGCGCGAGGGTCCTTTACCGGCATACTGCCGAAACCCCAATAGACGCAGGGCTTTCCGTCACTCAACCAGCTACCGAGGCCGGTGTCGTGCGTTGCGGTTGGACGATCGACGCGTTCATGTGTCGCGTCGTCGAGATCGAGGAAGCCCACCAGCGGTCGCCGGCTGCCCCACTCCTCGGCGAGTCCGGGAAACAGCAGCGGGTCGACAGCCTGGATCTCCAGCGACCCGGATCCGATCATTCGCGCCGGAAGGGGCGTTCGTGACGGTGGCAGGTGCAGCGACGACCGGACGGCATCCTCGCCGCTGCGGGTCATCAACCGCCAGGAGCGTTCCAGCGCAGCATCGGCGACATGCTGCAGCAAACGTGGCGCGACAGGCGCGGGAGGAACCACCGACGTCGACTCGGACCGCCGGATCGGATAGTAGTGCAGGGCGACCTGGGCGACGGCATACCTCTCGGCGATCGCCCTGGCCACCTCCTCACCGAGCAGACACGAGACGATCACGTCCGTCGTGGCGGCGTACCTCGCCAGTTGAGGTGCGAGTTCGCCCCACCCGAAACAGCCGAGTTCTGAAAGGGCACGCCATTTTCGGACCGGATTGGCCGACTTGATGCGTCGCTGCACGAGATCCGAGCGAAGCAACTCACGCGAGTCCGGCCCCATCTCGACCGCGTCGACGCCGGAGTCACGGGCCAGTTGCAGGAGGTTCGCCGGGACCCCGAGCACCACGTCGTGATCGCGTCGCTGAAGCTCGATCGCGAGAGCCACACCGGGTGAAACGTCGCCGCGACTGCCGAGGAACGGCATGAGAATCTGCATGCGCCAAGAGTTCCATGACAAGAATCACTTCGGGTGTTGGCTTCGTCATACGGCACCATGTCGGTCATGACGGACAACCCGAGACCTCTGCAGTCCCTGGGCGACAAGGCCGTGGAGGTGCGACAACTCACCTGTCGTTTCGGTGATTTCGTGGCTGTCGACGGCATCGACCTCGACGTCCCGGCGGGTTCGGTGCTGGGCCTGCTCGGACCGAACGGTGCCGGAAAGACCACCACCGTTCGTGTTTTGGCCACCTTGCTGAAACCTTCCGGCGGCACCGCGCGGGTGTTCGGGCACGACGTGGTGCAGCAGTCTCACCGGGTGCGTTCGTTGATCGGACTGACCGGCCAATATGCCTCTGTCGACGAGGAATTGACGGCCCGGGAGAATCTGATGATCTTCGGTCGGCTGCAGGGGCACTCGCGCGCGGCGGCCCGGCGACGTGGCGTGGAACTGCTCGACGAGTTCGCTCTGGGCGAGGCGGCGGACCGGCCGGTCAGGGCGTTCTCGGGAGGCATGCGCCGTCGTCTCGACCTCGCCGCCAGCCTGATCGCCGAGCCGCCCCTCATCTTCCTCGACGAGCCGACCACCGGACTTGATCCGCGCACCCGGCAACAGATGTGGGACACCGCCCGACGGCTGGTTGCGGCCGGATCGACCCTCGTGCTGACCACGCAGTACCTCGAAGAGGCCGACCAGTTGGCCGACAACATCGTGGTCATCGACCGTGGCCGCATCGTGGCGCAGGGCACGGCCGACGAGTTGAAGAGTTCACTCGCGCCGGCAACGCTGCGTGTGGTCCCTACGGACCACGACGACATGCCTGTCGTGCGCCAGGTGCTGCACCAGCTGACCGGTCACGAGCCGCAAACCCAGGACAACCGAGAGGTCGCCGTGCCCGTCGAAGACACCGCGTTGGTTACAGAGGCGCTGATCCTGTTGCAAGACAGGGGAGTTCACATCGAGGAGGTGGGAGTGCACAAACCCACGCTGGATGAGGTCTTCCTGAGTCTCACCGGCGGATCGAGCTCCGACACCGATGACAGTGGCGCGGCCGTCATTGAGCAGGAGGTCGGCGCATGACCACGGTTGTCCAAACGCGTCGCAGTCGACGCGCGGTGGCGACGACGGGTGCGCATCCGGGAGTTCGGGCCACGTTCGGTGCTTCGATGACTCTCGCCGGACGGGGTCTGCTGAAGATCCGGCACAACCCGGCCCGGCTCTTCGACGTCATCGCCCTGCCGGTGGTGTCAACCGCCATGTTCGCCGGGATCTTCGGCGGCGCGATCGCCGGAAGTGTGAGCAGCTATCTGCCCCAACTGATTCCGGGCGTGCTTGTGCAGATCGCAGTGACTGCGGCCGTCGGCACAGGAGTGCAGTTGTGCGAGGACATCGACAAAGGCGTCTTCGATCGCTTCAGGTCGTTGCCGATCGCACGCGTCGCGCCGCTGATCGGTGCGCTCACCGCAGACATCGTGCGGTATGTGGTCGCGACCGTGATGGCGGTGTCGGTCGGGCTGGCGATGGGCTATCGCCCGCACAGTTGGCCCGGACTTCTCGTCGGCTGCGCCCTGGTGGTGTTCACCTCGTTCGCGCTCAGTTGGGTCTTCGCCTACCTCGGAGTGCGTATGAGCAGCCCGGCAGCGGTGCAGGGCGCCTCGATGTTCGTGCTCATGCCGATGACGTTCATCTCGAATGCCCTTGTGCCTACGACGAATATGCCCGGGTGGATCAAGTGGCTCGCCGAGATCAACCCGGTGTCGCATCTGGTCACGGCGACGCGAGAGCTCGCGAATCACGGTCATGCCGGCATCGACATCGTGTGGTCGACGCTCGGTGTGGTGGTCATCATGGCTGTCATGGCGCCGGTCACCGTGCGGGCGTTCATTCGCAAGGGATGACCTCTCGTGCATCGGCGTACAACGGCCGCGTCCGACAGAGTTGCTCGGCGTAGCCAGTCTCAGGGCAGAACGCGAGGAACCCGGCGCGTGCGCAGTTGGCGGTACGAAAAGCGTTGTGCCTTCTCGTCATACGCGCTCAGCACGATCCAACGCAGGGTGTGAATCGCGTTGACCGGTACCAATGCCGCGTAGATCGCGGAGGCCAGGACCGGCTGACCATGTGCGTAGAACGTGCGCGGGCAACCACTGAGGTAGCGCCACGAGTCGATCGGATTGTCAAACCACCGCCGTGGCGAGACGCCGACCGTCATACCTGTCAGCAATGCGGTCTGCAGACCCGCAGCGCGCAGACACAGACCGAGGTCGACATCTTCGTAGATGCCTTGACGTGTCAGGAGATCCGCTTTGACCTGATCCCAGGCCGAACGGCGCAGCATCATGTTCGCTCCGAAGGTCACGCGGCAGGGTTTGACCGTGCCCCACGACACCGGTGCATCCGGGCGGAATCTCGACAGAGGCACGCCGTAGGGCGTGCCCCGACCGATCGCGCAGGCCCACGCGTGATCGTGGTCGGCGGTGAAGAACGCGCGGTAACCCCTGAGCCAACCCGGCGGAACGAGCGTGTCGGCGTCGATACGAGCGAGCAATTCGCCTGTGGCGGCTTCGAATCCGGCGGTGCGCGCCTGTGCCACACCGCGAGCACTCTCGTGGATCAGCCGAACCCGCGAGTCGTTTGCGGCATACGACTCGACGATGGCGACGGTGTCATCGGTTGAGCCGTTGTCGACGATGACGATGTCGGTGTCGGTATCGGCTTGCGGAAGCAGGCGGTCGAGGCACCTGCGGATGGAGTCCTGCTCATCGAGAGTCGGAATCACGACCGAGACAGTCGGCTGAGACATGGCGGTCATCCTAAAGGCTTCGCACGTGGCGCCGGCGGTGTGAGACAGGCCACACGATCGCGGCATGCTCATGCGCTCTATCGGTCGAAGCATGAGCAGTGGCAGCATATTTGGACACTCGCCAGTGCGCAGCAGAGCAGCCGATTGCGGCATCATGTCGCCCATGCCGCCGGATCTGAACAGGCTCACCGCCGCCGAGGAGACCTTCGTCCTCGCCGATCGGGCACTCGGGATGCCGATCGACAATCAGATGCTGTGGCGCTTCGACTCGCCGCTGGACCGGGCGCGGCTCGAGACAGTGGCGCGCGCACTCGGCGAGGGTCCGTTGACCCGACGGTTGTCGCGGGCGAAGGTCCCGTTCGCGCGGGACCGGTGGATGGCCGCCGAGCCGCCGCGGCCGCTGGTGTCCTTCGGTGAGCCGATCGACGGCTCTGACATCTTGCAGTGGGCGCAACGCTGCATCGACGCCCCGCTCGATTTCGAATCCGGTTGTGCGTGGCGCATTTCCGCTGCTCCGCTGCGTGACGGCGGGCACGTGGTGAGCCTGGTTGCGTCGCACGCGGTAGTCGACGGGAGCGGCTTCTACGCGGCGGTGATCACGGCGGTGACCGGAGCGGCCACGGGTCGTCTGCCCGATGATTCGCCTACCGCTGCACGTGTGTCGAAGTGGGCGGATGCCCGCGACGCAGTGCTGCAGATCGTGTCGGCCGTTCGCGGGTTGGTCGCTGCGATCCGGACCGTATGGCGCAGTCGCCGCTCGCCTGATGCGCGGAGCTCGGGCGAACGTATGCCGCAGCCCGAGCCTGCGGCGCAGATCGCACCCACAGCGCGTGCAGTTGCCGGGGCGTGGGTCGTCGCCGAGTTCGACGAAGAACGGTGGGTGAACGCCGCGAAAACCTTCGGTGGAAGCTCTAATTCGCTGCTGATTGCGTTGTCTGTGGGGCTGCTCGAGTCGGTGGGGCGCATCACAGCGGGCACGACGATCCCGGTGTCGATGCCGGTGGCAGAGCGCGCACCCGGCGATCGGCGGGCCATCGCCACGATCGGTGCCACGGTGGCTGTGCCTGTCGCGGCCGACCGTCCGACCGATCTGCAGCCGATCCGGGTCGCGGTGCGAGATGCCCTGACACGCGCGACCGACCCCGAGCGCGACCACACCGACATACTGCGCATGCTGACCCCGACCATCCGGCTGCTGCCGCACGCACTGCTGCGGCGCATCGCTCTCTCGCAACCGGTATCCGTGTGCACCTGCTCGAACGTCGGCGAATTGCCCTCTGAGGTATCCACATTGGGCGGCGATGTCGCCGCACGAACGACAGCCCGGATGCTTGTGCGAGGTGCAGATGTGCAGCAGCTGCGGACTGCCCGTGGGGGCATCACCGCCTGGCTGACGACGTCGGACGGAGCCGCGACACTCAGCGTGTTGAGCATGGATCCGGACCGACTGCCTGACACGGACTCTCTCCAGCAGGCGGTCATCGACGAGGCGGCCAAGTGGTCGCTGCAACCCCGATTCTGGTGAGGACACCCGTGTCAGACGTGATCGACAACCGGATGACTTTCGGCGACGACGCATACTTCCTAGGCGAGCAGGTGTTGGGCGTGCCGTTGACCTCACAGCACACCTGGTGGCTGGACGAGCCACTGTCAGCCGCACAGCTCGGGTTGATGCACGACCGGATGCTGGCCGGGCCGATGAGCCGACTGGTCGCCCCGGCGACGGTGCCGCAGGCACGGTCGCGGTGGGTGCCGGCGCCCGTCGTCGATCACCTGCGAGTCGACACCGACGTGGTCCAAACCCGTTACGTGATGCGGTGGTTCGACGATCGGCTGCGCGATCACCTGGACCCGGTGCGCGGACCAGGGTGGCGGTTGGCTGCCGCGCCGGTGTCGGACGGGAGCCAACTGGTGTCGTTCACCACCCGGCACTGCATCGGCGACGGCTCGCTCATCGTCCGGTCGATCGAGGCCGCGGTCACCGGCGCAGCGGTGCCCTGTCTGCCTGACGACACGGCCGGTGCGCACGCGGTGCGTACCCGCGATGACCTGGGCGACGCCCGTCGCCAGTTGGCCGCAGCCGGCCGGGCGATCGGTCGAGCGGTGCGCACGGCACGTGCGCAGCGCAAGGCACGGATTGCCGCACCGGAGGCTCCTGCGCACGAGGCGGTGCAGACGCCGCTGCGAAGCAAGCCGACGTTGCCGATGCGAGGGATTCCGGGCTCTGACTACATTCCACCGTTCTGTGTCGTCGACCTGTCGGTCGCCGACTGGCAGCAAGCGGCTGCCACGCGCGGGGGCACCGCCAACAGTCTGCTGATGGCATTCAGCGCGGGGTTGATGGTCGCGAGCGGCCGTGTCCCCAGTGGTTCGACGGTCTCGGTAGTGCTGCCTACGACACGTCGCGGACCGGACGACTGGCGCTCGAATGTGCTTGGCAGTGCTTCGGTTCCGGTCCACTGCACCGACAAGATGTATGCCGATCTCGGCCCGGTGCGCGCAGCATCGAAGGCCGAGTTCACGCGCGCGGCCGACCCGCAGCGCGCCGACGTGGGCCAGCAACTCGAGCCACTGCTGCGGGTGCTGCCGCACTGGTTGCTCAAGCGGGTGGCCGAACGGATGCCGGCGGCACTGGTGACCTGCTCCAACGTCGGCCGGATGAAGCCACCGCTGACCGGGCTCGGCGGCCCTCCGGCGCGTTCGATGATGTGCCGCGGCGTGCACCGCAATGTGACGCAGGAGCTGATGCAGTCGGCAGGAGGGGGCGTGACGACCTGGTTGCAGGAGTTCGGTGACCGGATGACGCTCACGGTCGAGAGCCTGCAGCCGGATCTCATCGGTGACAACGGGAGTCTCGCAAGACTGGTGCTGCTCGAGTGTGAGCGGTGGGGCCTGACACCGCTGAACATCTGGAGCTGACAACCGGTCCTGCGCCTCACACGGCGCCAGGAACTTGGGCTTTCTCCGGCACGGCACGCATCCTCGTAGGCTGGGTCCCATGTTGTTCGCGTTCTCCATCGCACCCTCGACCACCGACGACCCCGACGGGTCGGTGAGCAAGGCGGTCGCCGCCGCTGTGAAGGTGGTGCGCGACTCAGGCCTACCCAACGAGACCAGTTCGATGTTCACGACCATCGAGGGCGGCTGGGACGAGTGCATGACCGTGATCAAGGCTGCGTGCGAGGCGTGTGCGGCATACAGCCCGCGGGTCGGTCTGGTGCTCAAAGCCGACATGCGCGAAGGCTTTTCGGGTCAGCTCACTGCCAAGGTCGAACGTCTCGAAGAACAGCTGTCGCGGGCGCAGGAGTGACTGCGCAGTTCGTGATCCGGCCGTTCCGCGTGGGTGACGCGGCCGAGGTGGCCGCGCTGCATCTGCAGGTATGGCGCGACACGTATGCCGGCATGTGCAGCCAGGACTACCTCGATGCCATGCAACTGCAGCCGCGCATAGCCGGCTGGGAGGCGCGCATCGCAGCCGGAGCCGACGCCGTCGCCCCGGATGGCACCGTGCGGCGTGCGCGGCTGGCAGTGCACGCCCCGACCGGCCGTTTCGCCGGCTTCTGCTCGGTGGGCGGGGGCCGTGACGACGAAAGGCCGGTCGAGCAGGAGTTGATGGCGCTCAACGTCCTGGCGCAGTTCCACGGCACAGGAGTCGCGCAGCAACTCGTCGAGCAGACGCTGGGAGGAGCTGCGGCATACCTCTGGGTCGTGCGGGAGAACACCCGCGCCCAGGCGTTCTATCGCAAACTCGGATTCGTCGTCGACGGAGCGACCAAGCGCGACGAGGAGTTGGAGTGCGACGAGATCCGAATGCTGCGCGCCACCGCCCGGTGACCGTCAGGCAGCCGCGGCACG
The DNA here is from genome assembly GCF_007829035.1 of Rudaeicoccus suwonensis. Taxonomy (NCBI): domain Bacteria; kingdom Bacillati; phylum Actinomycetota; class Actinomycetes; order Micrococcales; family Dermacoccaceae; genus Rudaeicoccus; species Rudaeicoccus suwonensis. The sequence continues at coordinate 131,851 of NZ_VIVQ01000004.1, read as the reverse complement.
CTCGACGTCGATGAGCGACTCCGACTCGCGCTGCTTCTCGTATGCCACAGCACCACCGCGCGCGCCGAACAACCGCTTCGTCCAGATCAGCCAGACCACGGCCGCCACGTTGACCAGGAAGAGCACGAGCTTGAATGCGCTGAACTTGTCGCTCATCTCGTAGATCTCGTAGGGCAGGAAGATCGACGTGCCCACGACGGCGACATACTCACCCCAGCGCTGCATGACCCAGAGGCCGACGCCTTCGAGCATCTCCAGCAGGCCGTAGGCGAGCAGACCGCCGGCGATGAGCACCAGCGTCGTGTGATGTGCGTCGAATGCTTTGTTGACCCAGCGGGTCGGGGCGGCGTCGGTGATGTCGATGTTGAACTTGTTCGCGAACTGCTGCACGGCCGGGAAGTCTTCGTCGAAGACTCGGTGGATGGAGTTCTTCGCGCCGTCGAATTTGTACACCGCGTAGGCGAAGATCAGCAGGAAGATGCCGCGCACGAAACGCTCGATCGCCAGCAGTCGCATCACGAAGGCATCGCGCAGTGCGCGTCCGCGCAGGGGAGTGGGCGCCTGGTCGGCGGGGCCTTCGCCGTGCGTCGGCCCCAGCGCGTAGCTGCCGCAACGCAGGCAGCGCCAGGCTTCGCCCTGGGTGGTGTCGGCACGCAGCCGCTCCCGCAGGTCGGGCTCGGTGACGGCATACGTCAGGTGTCCGTGCCGCGCGCAGGACCTCAGATTCCAGCGATGATCCGAACGTGCGCGGCGGGTCTGTTTGTCCTTCACGCAGGCCGATACTAAGCGGGCGACCGGGCTGTATGGCGATACCGGCGCACCCCATCCGGTGCGCCGGTACCCGTCACAGCAGGTCCCGCAGACCCGCGTCGGCCAGCGCGGCAGCGGCTTCGAGCGCCTCAGCCGGTGACGTCGCGGACCGTGCCGCGTCGGCCATCTGGGCGCAGGTGTCGAGGGAGTGCGTGGCGAGCGCGAAACGGACCAGGCCGAGTTTGGCCGGGGCCATCGACAGGCTGGTGACGCCGAGCCCGGCCAGGACGCAGGCCATCAACGGGTCACCGGCGGACTCGCCGCAGACGCCGAGTGGCCGCCCGGCGGAGGATGCTCCGGCCGACGCCGCGGCGATGACATCGAGCACGGCCGGCTGCCACGGGTCCAGCAGGTCGGAGAACGCACTGTGGGTGCGGTCGGCGGCCATGGTGTACTGCGCCAGGTCGTTGGTGCCCAAGGAGCCGAACTCGACCTGTGCCAGCACGGTTTCGGCGCGCAACGCGGCCGCCGGCACCTCGATCATGACGCCGGACTCGGGCAGTCCGTGCTCGTGCACGCGCTGCGCGAACCAGCGCGCTTCGTCGACGGTGGCCACCATCGGCGCCATCACCTTGACTGCGGCATCGGTGTCCTTCGCTGCCGCGGCGAGGGCCGCCAACTGGTTGTCGAGCAGGTCGGGACAGGCCTGGCTCATCCGCAGTCCGCGGACGCCGAGCGCCGGATTGTCCTCGGCGCCGAGATCGGCGAACGACAGCGGCTTGTCGGCGCCGGCGTCGAGCGTGCGTACCACGACGCGCCTGCTGCCGAAGGCCGCGAAGACACGACTGTAGATCGCCGTCTGCTCCTCGACGGTTGGCGCACTCTGCTGGCCGAGGAAGAGCACCTCGGTGCGGAACAGTCCGACGCCCTCGACGTCCTGGGTAGCGGCGGCCTCGGCATCCTTCGCGGTGCCGATGTTGGCCAGCAGTGCGACCGGGTGACCGTCCTTGGTGCGGCCGGCGCCGTGGTGTCGACCGATCGCGTTGTTGCGCGCAGTCACCTTGTGCTGCAAGGCATCTCGCAGGTCGCCGTCCGGATCGACGGTGACCTGACCGGTGTCGCCGTCGACGGCGACGAGGGTGCCTTCGGCCAGCTCGGTGGCTCCGGCGACCTGCACGACCGCCGGAATCCCGAGCTGTGCTGCGAGGATCGCCGTGTGACCGTTGCGCCCGCCCGCCTCGGTGACGATGCCCAGCACGAGCGCCGGGTCGAGGGTCGCGGTCTCGGCGGGCGCGAGGTCCTCAGCGACCAGCACGCACTGCGATTCCAGCAGCGGGATGCCGGGATCCGCGCTGCCGCTCAGCCGCGCCACGACCCGATTGCCGACATCCCGCACGTCGGTGGCGCGCTCGGCGAAGTAGTCGCCGAGGGCCAGGAACGAGTCGCAGATCTGCCCGACTCCGGCACTGACCGCGGTCAGTGGGCCGGAGCCGGCGGCGATCCGCTCGTCGACCGCCTTGCGCAGCGTCTTGTCGCGGGCCATGAGTGCCGTCATCTGCAGGATCTCGCGCGCGGTGTCGGTCGCCGACTCTGCCCGGCGTTCGAGGCTTTCGGCCACCGAGTCGAAGGCCTGCGCAACACGTTCCTGGGTCGCCGCCACGTCAGTGGTGCGCGGTTCGTCCATCGGTATGGCGGGGGCGGATCCCACCAGCACCACCGGAGCGATCGCGGACCCGGGGCTGACGGCGACCCCCTGCAGATGTGCACTCATCGACGAGTCACTCCTTGGCGTCGAGATCGGTCGACAGCAACGTGACCAGGTCGTCGAGAGCACCCTCGGCGCCGTCGCCGGTCGCGCTGAGTTCGACGGTCTCACCATGCCGGGCACCCAGGGCCATGACGGCCAGGATGCTCGTCGCGTCGACGGCCTCGTCGCCGGGCCGACCGATCGTGACGTCGAGGCCGGTGCCGCCGGCAGCCTGCACGAACAACGCCGCGGGGCGCGCGTGCAAGCCGACGGCGGACGCGATCTCAACGGTGCGCGTGACAGCAGTCATGTTCGGATTCACTTTCTTCTCAGGGCAGTTCGGGCTTCAGACTGTCGCTGCGGCCGGTTCGGCCACAGTCTGCGCGCCGGCGGTGATCGCCTTGGCGCGCTGCGCCTTCAACAGGATTACCACGAACGCGGTGACGACGGCCCCGATCACGACAGCCAGGACGAACAGCAGTGCGTTGCCGATCAGCGGAGCCACCCAGATGCCGCCGTGGGGTGCGCGCAGCGTGCAGTTGAAGACCATCACCAGACCGCCGGTGGCGCACGATCCGACCATCGAGGAGACGATGACACGCCATGGGTCCGCTGCGGCGAACGGGATGGCACCCTCGGTGATGAAGGAGGCCCCGAGCAACCAGGCCGCTCGGCCGTTCTCACGCTCTGGTTCGGTGAACAACTGCTTGCGCACGACGGTGGCCAGCGCCATACCGAGCGGGGGAACCATGCCGGCGGCCATCACCGCAGCCATCACCCGCAGTTGAGGGGCGTCGGTGGCGGTGCCGACGGCGGCCAGACCGGTGGTCGCGAAGGTGTACGCCACCTTGTTGACCGGGCCACCGAGATCGAAGGCCATCATCGCGCCGAGGACCATTCCCAGGAGCACGATCCCGCTGCCCTTGGACAGGTCGTCCAGGCCGTGGGTGAGCGCGTCGGTGAGCCACTTCAGCGGACGGCCGAGCACGATGATCATCGCGGCGCCGGTGATGACCGTCGACAGCAGCGGTATGACGACGACGGGCATCACGCCGCGCACGCCCTTGGGCACCTTCCAGCGGCTGATCCACAAGGCAAGGAAGCCGCCGATGAATCCGGTCGCGATACCGCCGAGGAATCCGGTGCCCATCGTTGCGGCGATGAAGCCGCCGACGATACCGGGCGTGATGCCTGGACGGTCGGCGATCCCGAAGGCGATGAAGCCGGACAGGATCGGCACCAGGAAGCTGAACGATGCAGCACCGATCACGAACAGCAGGCCGGCCCAGTGCATCCCGGATCCGGCGTTGAAGTGTGTGACCAGGTTGTAGCTCGCGGACAGGCCGGTCGGTGTCGTGAGGCTGTAGTTGGTCACGTCGATGGCGCCGCGCTTGCCGCCGGCGACCTGCGCGAGCATGAAGGACAACGCGATCAGGATGCCGCCCGCAGCGACGAACGGGATCATGTAGCTCACACCGGTCATCAGCCACTGCCGGATCCGGGTGCCGACGGAGGCGCCCTCCTCGACCTTGGTCACCAGACCACCGCCGGTGGGAGCCGCGGCCGATGCGGCACCGAGTTCACCGCGTTCGGCCAGGCCGACGGCCTGCTCGATCAGACCGGCTGCATCGGAGATGGCCTTCTTGACGCCGACGTCGACCGTCGGCTTGCCGGCGAACCGGCCACGGTCCTTGACCTCGAGGTCGTGCGCGAAGACGACGGCGTCGGCCGCGGCAATGACCTCCGGGGACAGCGGGGTGGACCCCGCAGAGCCCTGGGTCTCGACCTGCATCTCGTGGCCGGCATCCTTGGCTGCCTGCTCGAGTGCTTCGGCAGCCATGTAGGTGTGCGCGATGCCCGTGGGGCATGAGGTGACTCCGACGAGTTTCATGCCGCCACCACCTGCGTGGTCACGATCTCGACGACTGCATCGGCGTCTGCGGCCTCGGCCAGTGACGTGCGAAAGTCCGCACGCATCAGCTTGCGCGCGAGCGCGGCGAGGATCTTCAGGTGCTCGTCACCGCCGCCTTCGGGCGCGGCGATCAGGAAGACGAGAGTGGCGGGGCCGTCTTCGGCGCCCCAGTCGATGCCGCCGGCGCTGCGCGCGAAGACGAGCGACGGTTCGGAGACGGCGCTGCTGCGGGCGTGGGGTATGCCGATACCTCCCGGCAGCCCGGTGGCCATCTGCTCCTCGCGGGCGCGCACGTCGGCAAGGAAGGAGTCGAGATCGGTGACACGCCCGGCGTCGGCGAGGGTCTGCGCCATCTGCCGGGTGGCATCGTGCCGGTCGGCAGCGTGCAGGTCGAGCAGCACCTGGTCGCGGGTGATGATGGACATGGTCATTCCTTTTCTGGTGGTGAAATCCGGTTGCTTCAGTCGGTGAGCCGACGGGATCCGTCGAGGTCGGTGGTGATCGTGGCGTGCACTCCGGCCAGGTCAGCCGGGGTCGGCATACGGGAGCCGGGCAGTTGGACTGCGGCGGTGCCCCAGACCACGCCCGTGCGCAGGGATTCGGCCAGATCGTGGCCGCTGTCGAGCGCTGACAGCACGCCGGCGAGCAGCGAATCACCAGCTCCGACAGTCGATTTCGGCTTCGGGGCGACGGCGTGCGCATGTATGGCGCACCTTTCGCCGACGGCGAGAGCGCCGTCCTTGCCGAGGCTGACGATCACGGTGGTGACGCCTTCTCGGATGACATCACGAGCGGCCGAGCAGACCTGATCGACCGTTTCGAGGTCGCGGCCCACAAGTTCGGCCAACTCGGTGCGATTGGGCTTGATCAGCTGCGGGCACGCATCGACGCCCGCGCGCAGTGCGGCGCCCGAAGCGTCGATGGCCACCGACGCTCCCGCGGCTCGGGCCCGACGCACGACCTGGGTGGTGAAGTCGTCGGGCAGGCCTGGCGGGAGAGCGCCGCACAGCGCCAGCCAGCCGGCGCCGGTGATCAGTTCTTCGGTGGTGTCGAGCAGGCACGCGACCTCTGCGGGGCTCAGGTGCGGGCCGGCTTCGTTGACCTTGGTGGTCGTGCCGTCGGGCTCGATGATGGCGGTGTTGACGCGGATCGCGGAGGCGACCGGCACGATGCGGGTGGCGACGTGCTCCTCGCTGATGAGCAGTTCCATCAGGCGGCCGTTGTTGCCGCCACACGGAAAGACCGCGACGCTGTCGGAGCCGTTGGCCAGCAAGGCACGGGTGACGTTGACGCCTTTGCCGCCCGGTTCGAGCGTGCTGGCGACGGCCCGGTTGACCTCGCCGCGCACCAGGTCGCCGACGCTGAGCGTGCGGTCGAGCGACGGGTTCGGGGTCAGGGTGATGATCACGCGCAGATCACCTCCGGACCCGCCGCGGTGATGGCGTTGCAGGTCTTGGCGGCGGCAGCGCTATCGGTGACGACGGTGTCGATCTGTTCCAGCGTCGCGAACCGGGTGAAGTGGTCGACGCCGATCTTGGTGCTGTCGACGAGCACGACACGGCGGCGGCTGGCGGTCATGATCGCGCGCTTGACGCTGGCCTCGCGCTGGTCGGGGGTCGTCAGGCCGTGTTCCACGGACAGACCGTTGGTGCCCAGGATCGCCAGATCGGCATACAGCTCGCCGAGGGCGGCGGTAGCCCAGTCGCCGACGGCTGTCTGGGTGCGTGCTCGCACGTATCCGCCGAGCAGATGCAGGCTGACGTTGCTCAGGGGCAGCAGGGCGGATGCCAGTGGCAGGGATGCCGTGACGACAGTCAGCTTGCGATCGCGCGGAAAGCCTTCGGCCAGCAGTGCGGTGGTCGAACCGCCGTCGACGATGACCGTGCCCTCCTCGGGCAGCAGTTGGAGGGCGGCCGCGGCGATGCGTGCCTTCTCGTCGGCCTGTGCCTGGGTACGTATGGCGAGGGTGGGCTCGAAATCCAGCTTCTCGACGGGGATCGCGCCACCGTGCACCCGGTGCAGCCGGCCACTGCTCTCCAGCGCTTTGAGATCACGACGGACGGTCTCCGGGGTGACGCCGAGGTGCTCGGCGGCACCGGCGACCTCGACGCGGCCGTCAGTTGCGGCGATCTGCAGGATGCGCGACTGGCGCTCCTGCGCATAGAGCGATCCGGAGCCCTTGGTGGTCGAAGTGTGATCTGGCACACGACAGTTGTACCTGGCGATCGGATCAAAAACAATAGAAACGGACAAGTAACAAACAAATCGGACTCAAGCGGGTCTGGTGGGACGACGGCAACGGCGTGGGAGAGGGAAGACGATGCCGTCGCGTCCTGCCACGCGATACGTGGCTTCACGAGATGACGGCCCACGAGATGGTGGCCCACGCCGTGCGCGAGCCAGGTGTGTCCCGCGACGACCTGAGCCGTGGGGCGAGATGGTGGCCACGTCGTACGCGAGCCAGGTGTGTCCCGCGACGACCTGGGCCATGCGACGAGATGTCGCTATACGTCGGATCACTGCTGGAGAAACCGGCAGATGCTGACATCTCGTGGAGGTGGTTGCTGGGGAGACCGGCGAATGTTGACATCTCGTGGAGGTGGTTGCTGGGGAGACCGGCGAATGTTGACATCTCGTGGAGGTGGTCGCTGGGGCAACCGGCAGATGTCGACACCTCGCGGGGGTCGAGTCGGCCGACGCCACCACGCGGGTAGCCGACGAATGGGACGCCGCCTGGGCGTCTCGGGAATGGCAACTACATTCGGTGCAATGACGCCGAGGCTGCCCTTCGACCCGATCGAGCGGGCCGCCGAGTTGTGGCGGGAGCGGTGGGGCGCAGCCTCGCCCGTGCAGGCGATGGCCACGGCGACCTCGATCATGCGGGTGCAGCAACTGCTGCTGGCCGAACTCGACGCGACCGTCGCGGCATACGGCCTGACCTTCGCGCGCTACGAGGCACTCGTCCTTCTGGCGTTCTCGAGCCGCGGCGAACTGCCGATGAGCAAGGTCGGCGAGCGCCTGATGATTCATCCGACGAGCGCCACCAACATCGTCCAGCGACTGGCGGCCGACGGACTGGTCGACCGAGTGCCGAATCCGCGCGACGGCCGCGGGACGCTGGCCAGGCTCACCGACGCGGGCAGGCAGGTCATGGAGCAGGCGACGGCCGCACTGCACGAGATCGAGTTCGGTCTCAGCGCGCTTGATGATCGGCAACATGGGCGCTTGCAGGAGACGCTGCGCGTCATACGTGTCGATGCCGGTGACCTTCCGGCGGCGACCGACGAGAGTTCTCCCAGCGGCGACTGACGACGGTCCTGCCGGTGCCCGTCGACCGCTGTGGCCGATGCGACAAATACTAGGAAGTCCTAGTATTTTGGGGACATGGGCGAACACGACGGGCAGACCGGTAGGCAGCGCTGGCAGGCCGCATACGACGCGGCTGAGGCGAAGGGTCAGGTCCGCGATGCGGATTTCACAACTCTTTCCGGCATGGAGGTCGACCCGGCATACGGGCCGGACGAGGTGCCTGAATCGATCGGTTGGCCCGGCGAATTCCCTTACACCCGAGGGCTTTACCCGACTGGTTACCGCGGGCGACCATGGACCATCCGGCAGTTCGCGGGCTTCGGCAACGCGGTGCAGACCAACGAGCGCTACAAGCTGATCCTGCAGCGCGGTGGTGGCGGCTTGTCCGTCGCCTTCGACATGCCGACCCTCATGGGCCGCGACTCCGATGACGCCTTGAGTCTCGGCGAGGTGGGGCACTGCGGTGTCGCGATCGACTCGGCCGCCGACATGGAGGTCTTGTTCAAGGACATCCCGCTCGGCGATGTCACCACGTCGATGACGATCAGCGGCCCGGCGGTGCCGGCCTTCTGCATGTACATCGTCGCGGCGGAGCGCCAGGGCGTCGACACCTCCGTGCTCAACGGCACCCTGCAGACCGACATCTTCAAGGAATACATCGCTCAGAAGGAGTGGCTCTTCGCCCCCGAGCCGCATCTGCGTCTGATCGGTGACCTGATGGAGTACACCTCCGCGAAAATCCCTGCGTACAAACCGCTTTCGGTGTCGGGTTATCACATCCGTGAGGCCGGCTCGACTGCCGCGCAGGAGCTCGCCTACACCCTCGCCGACGGCTTCGGTTACGTCGAACTCGGCCTGTCCCGCGGCCTCGATGTCGACGTCTTCGCGCCCGGCCTGTCGTTCTTCTTCGACAGCCACATCGACTTCTTCGAGGAGATCGCCAAGTTCCGCGCGGCTCGCCGGATCTGGGCTCGCTGGATGCGCGACGAGTATGGCGCCAAGACCGCCAAAGCCCAGTGGCTGCGTTTCCACACCCAGACCGCAGGCGTCTCGCTGACCGCCCAGCAGCCGATGAACAACGTCGTCCGCACCGCGGTCGAGGCGCTCGCGGCCGTCCTCGGGGGCACCAACTCCTTGCACACCAACGCACTCGACGAGACGCTTGCACTGCCGAGCGACCAGTCGGCCGAGGTTGCGCTTCGCACGCAGCAGGTGCTGATGGACGAAACCGGCATCACGAATGTCGCTGACCCGCTTGGTGGTTCGTGGTACATCGAAGCGCTGACCGACAAGATCGAGGCGGAGGCTGAGGCGATCTTCGACAAGATCCGCGCGATGGGCGAGCTCGACCGTGCCCGCACTGCGGAGGGCGAGGTGCAGCACGAGATCGGTCCGATCACCTCGGGTCTGCTGCGTGGCATCGAGGACGGCTGGTTCATGTCCGAGATCGCCGAGGCTGCGTTCCAGTACCAAGTCGCACTCGAGAAGGGCGACAAGAAGGTTGTCGGGGTCAATGTGCACACCGAATCGCTCGCCGGTGACTTGGAGATCTTGCGTGTGTCGCACGAGGTCGAGCGCGAGCAGGTGCGAATGCTCAGCGAGCGCAAGGCTGCTCGCGACAACGCTGCCGTCGAGCAGGCGCTCGCGACGATGGTGCAGGTCGCTCGCGGCGACGGCAATCTCATCGAACCGATGCTGGCGGCGGTCCGCGTCGAGGCCACGATGGGCGAGATCTGCAACGCGCTGCGCGATGTGTGGGGCGTCTACCGCGAACCCGCTCGTTTCTGAGCAACCGCCGACGCAGACAATAGGGACATGACTGACAAGCCGATCACTCCTGCGTCGCTGCGTGGCGCTGTCGATCTGTCGAGCCTCGCGCGGCCGGCAGCCTCCCGTGCCCAGTCCGGCGCCGGCGCTCAGCCCGGTGGCGCAACGGCCGACAATGTCGTGATCGAGGTCGACGACGCGAGCTTCGGCGACGTCGTGGAGTCCTCGGTGCAGGTTCCTGTCATCCTGGCGGTCTACTCCGGCAGCAGGCAACAGAGCCGTGACCATGTGGATTCCCTTGCGGCACTTGTGCGTTCGTATGCCGGCCGGCTGATCCTGGCGACCGCTGACATCGACGTCGCGATGCAGATCCGTTCGGCGCTGCAGGTGCAGCAGGTGCCCATGGTGCTCGGCATACTCAAGGGTCAGCCGGTGCCGCTGTATGTCGGTGACCAGCCCGACGACGCGATCCGGCAAGTGCTGGACAAGGTCCTCGAGGCCGCGGCGGCCAACGGAGTCACCGGCCGTGTCGAGGTGTCGGGCGAAGGCGCCGCCGACGACGATCAGCCCGCCGAGCCGGAGCTGCCGGAGACCCACCAGCGTGCGTTCGACGCGATCGAGCGGGGCGACTACGCCGCTGCGGTCGCGGCCTACGAGGAAGCGCTCAAGGCAGACCCGCAGGACGAAGACGCCAAGCTCGGCCTGGGCCAGGTCAAGCTGCTGCAGCGCACCGACGGTGTCGACCTCGCCCAGGCTCGACAGGCCGCTGCCGAGGCACCGACCGATGTCGACAAGCAGACCGTCGTGGCCGATCTCGACCTGCTCGGTGGCCACGTCGAGGATGCCTTCGCCCGGCTGGTGGACCTGGTGCGTGCGACCACCGGCGACGAACGCAATGCCGCGCGGCAGCATCTGCTCGAACTCTTCGAGGTCGTCGGGCCTGCCGACCCTCGCGTCAAGAAGGCGCGCACGGCGCTGATGTCGGCGTTGTACTGACGCAAGGCGATGGAACTGCGGCTGCGCGACGAAAGTCGGCGATGGTCCGCGGTCGCCCTCGACGCCGCGCTGTATGGCGGTCCGTGTCGTTGGCGCGACGGTTGGTGGACGCGCAGCGTCGAGACCGCGGGCGTGCGTCGCCTGGAGTACAAGTTCTGGGTGACGACCCACGATGGTCAGCGCAGTTCGATGCTTGATCCGTTGTGCCGCAACGTCGTTCGCACCGGCTTCGGTGACAAGTCCGAATGGCGTGCCCGGGGCTATCGCGAACCGCAATGGCTCTCCGCCGACGCTGTCAGGGGCCGGATGACCACGACGGTCTTTCCGTCGACGCTCGCCGGCGGAATCCCCGCACGGGTGTGGATTCCGGTCGGCTTGCGCGCCGCGGACCCGGCTCCGCTGCTGTGGTGCCACGACGGCAGCGGCTACCTCGACGGCGCTGACATCACACAGTGGGCGGGTGCGCACATCGCCGCCGGCGATCTGCCGCCGTTCCGGCTGGTGCTCGCCGATGCCCGGCAGCGGATGTCGTGGTATTCCGGCTCCGCCGCGTATCTGCGGTCGGCACGTGATGCGCTGACCGCCCTCTCCGATCGGTATGCCGTGCGCGGCCCGGTCGGTGTCTTGGGCTCCAGTCTCGGTGGTCTCACGTCGCTGCTGCTGTCGGCCGGTGACCCGCGGATCGGTGCTGTGCTGAGTCAGTCCGGGTCGTTCTTCGAACCGGGTCCGCGCGGTCGTTCAGATGCCGGTTTCCGGTGGTATCCGCGGATCAGTTCCCTTGTGCGACAACTGAAGTCGGCACCACCGCCGCGGCATACGTTGTCGGTCGCACTGACCTGGGGAGCAGCCGAGGGCAACCGCGGCAACAACGAGCGGATGGCTGCCGCCCTGACCCGGCACGGTTGGGACGTGCGCGCCGCCGAGCTACCGGGCCAGCACACGATGACCGACTGGCGGGACGGGCTGGATCCGATTCTGCCGAAGCTGTTGCGGGACAGCTGGTGTGCGCAAGGATGAGTGACGTGAGCCACGAACGAGTTGAACTGCCTGTGCCCGGAACGGACGCGACCCTCGGCGTCATTCGGCACGGGCACTACGGTCGACCGGTGCTGGTGTTTCCCAGCGAGGCCGGGCGGGCCGAGGACTTCGCGGGCAATGGCATGGTGGACGCGGTGCGATCGTTGGTCGATGCCGGTCGGGTCAGCTTCTTCTGCGTGGATTCCGCTGACAGGTGGACGTGGTCGGACAATGCCCAGACGACCGAGGAGCGCGCCAAAGGCCACCAGCTGTACACGCGCTGGCTTGAGGAATCCGTCGTTCCATGGGTGCACGAGCAACTCGGCGGATCCGCGCCGCTCATCACGACCGGTGTCTCGATGGGCGCCTATCACGCGGTCCACTTCACGCTCACTCATGCGCATCTGGCACCGCTCGCGATCGGCATGTCCGGCAACTACGACGTCAAGACCTGGAACGGTCACGGCGAACACGGCGACGCCACCTATTTCGCCAACCCGATGGACTACGTGTCCGGGATGTCCGGCGACCACCTGGACTGGGTGCGCGCAAACGCCAGCATCCTGCTGGTGGTGGGTCAGGGGCCATTCGAGACGCATCCGACGAGGTCGCTGCAGTCGACCATCGACTTCGCAAAAGTATTGTCGGACAAGGGAATTCCCCACGAGATCGACGTGTGGGGCCACGACAGTGCGCACGACTGGCCGTGGTGGCAGCGGCAGTTGGCGCACCACCTGCCACGGTTCTGCTGACCCAGTGATCGTTCACGAGGAGAGGTTGTCGGTATGACGGAGCACCTGATCGGCTTGCTGCTCGGCGCAGAGGAGGACTGGCCGCGAGCGTTCGAGGAGCTCACACGGCGGGTGGGTCCGGTCACCGCGCCGGACGGCACGACCCACGACATACGCACCGAGCGGTTGAGCATCGAGCCGTTCAACCTGCGTGACCGGCCGCGCACCGACTTGGTCATCGACCGCCTGGCGCACTGGTACTACCACCCGCGCGAGTGGCTGAAGAAGGTCGCGCTGATGGACGACGTCTATCTGCTGAACTCCCCGTTCACCTTTCAGTCGATGGAGAAGCACTCGGCATACTGCGCGCTGATGCGGCTCGGGATGCACGTGCCCGAGACGGTGTTGGTGCCCTACAAGAACCCGCTCGACAACGTTCGCTGGGCATACACGTCTTCGAAGTACAACCGCTCGTTCGACCTGGATGCCATCGCTGCCGAACTCGGGTATCCGATGTTCATGAAGCCCTTCGACGGTGGCGCGTGGCGGGGCGTGTCGATGATCAAGGACGAGCAGGCGCTGCACGCGGCGTATGACGATTCCGGCGAGATGCTGATGCACCTGCAGAAGGCAGTCGACGGATTCGAAGTGTTTGCAAGGGCGCTCACCATCGGGCCGGAGACGATGGTGATGAAGTTCCGCCCCGACGAGCCGATGCACGATCGCTACGAGGTTGCCTACGACTTCCTCACCCCCGAGGTGGGTGCGGAGACGCGCACGATCGCCCAGACGGTGAACGCGTTCTTCCGGTGGGAGTTCAACAGCTGCGAGATGCTGGTGAAGGACGGTGTGGTCTATCCGATCGACTACGCCAATGCCTGCCCGGATGTCGCGATCACCTCGCTGCACTACTACTTCCCCTGGGCGATCAAGTCGCTGTTGAAATGGTCGATCTTTTGCACCGTGACCGACCGTCGTTGTCGCACGCAGGTCGACACCGACCCGTGGTTCGCAGTGGCCGATCGTGGCGATGACTATGCAGCGAAACTGCATGCTTACCAGCGTCTTTCGGACGAATACTTCGAAGTCGAGAACTACCGGGAGTTCGTCGAGACATCGCTCGGGCATGTCGACGAACTCGTGCTGGACTGGGTGCTGTCGGACGAGTTCGACCGACTGCTGGTCGAGACGGTGCGATCGACCTATCCGGCGCACGAGCACGAGCGTTTCCTCGCGCACTTCCGCGGGCTGACCGGGCTGTGGGCCAAGGACGAGGAAAAGCTCCTGGGATGACCGAAGTGCTGCGCTGATGACCGACACGACGGATCGTCGTTGTCTTCTTCGCCAGCGACTTCCTCGGGCCGTTCGAAGGATTCCTGACGACGGTCGGCGTGCCGATCGCGCATGGTGCGGAGTCTTCCTGGGCGATCTGGTCCGGCGGCGCACGTATGCCGATGCCGATCTGTATGACGCGCGTGGTCGCTATGGCTCGATCCGGCCCATTCCGTTGGCGCGTCTCGTGATCGGCACAGCCGTCGGATGGGAGTTGGTGACCAAGTCCACAGGCACCAGTTGGTTGCAGTGGCAGGGTTTTCTGCTCAGGCCGGTCGGCCTGGGTGACGCGACCGGCAGTTGGGCTGGTGCAGGTCTCGGCGTGCTTGTGGCTCTGGTGATCGGATTCGTCGGGTCTGTACTCAGCACGGCGTCGCGCCCGAACCGTCGATACGCTCGCGACGTCACCGTGAGCCCTCAGCATCGAGATCTGCGGTGATACGCGAAAGCGCTTGTGCTGCAGGCGCATCGGCATCAAGCACGATCTCGTCAGGTAACCCCAGCAGGTCCTCGTCATGCCACCACTGACGCATGTCGTCGGACGTCCAATTGGCAGTATCCGGGCTGAGTCGGTGCCGTCGCACTGTCTCCTCGAAGGGCGCCGACAGGTAGTAGACGTGATTGTGGCCGACATGGTCGGCCAGCAGCCGGGTGAGCATCGTTCCGTACAAATCCGCGTAGAGGATGCCCTCCAGGACGACGTCGCGACCCGAGTCGAGGCAGAATCGCACCATCAGGTCAAGCAGTTCGACCGTGTCGAGATGTTCTCCGGAGAGCGATTCCTTCAGGACAATGCGTCGCACATGGTCTTGTCCGACGACCGACATCGGTCGCTCCCGAAGTGCCATCGACAGCGTGCTCTTGCCGGTCCGGGAGTTGCCTCGGATGACGACAAGATGCGTGGTGGCGGATCCGGTGGACTGTGTCACCGCACTGGATCAGCCTCTGCCGACTCGGGCTCGAACTCCGCAGTGTCGACGAGTGCTTCGTCCTGGCGCTGCAGGATCGTGGTGATCGTCTGGGCCACCGACAGGTCGGTGTTGTCGAGCCAGAGCCCGACGCGGTCGGTGTCGCGCTCGATGGTGTCGACCAGACCTTCAACGGTGATGCCGTCGCGGTAGGCGTTCTTGCGGCGGGCTTCCTCGCGCTCGTAGATCGCATCGATGCTAGGAGTGAGCATCACGAAGTGCAGCGGTTCTGGTGCGGCGAGCACGAGGAAGTCGTCGAGAAAGTCGCCGAAGATGTTGTCGGCGATCACTGCGTCGAAGCCGGCCGAGCGGTAGACGTCGGCGAGGGTGAGAGCCCCGGCATACCGAAGAAACAACTGCTCGACCGCGCCCACGGTCGCGGGCTCGGTCATCGGTTCACTGCCGGACACCACCACACCGTCGACGGTGTCGCCGTCGATGAAGACGGCCCTGGTCAGACCGGCCGCGAGGGCCTGCCCGACGGTCGACTTGCCAGCAGCCTGGGCACCGGAGATGACGAAAAGCCTGCCCAGCGCCTGTGTTTCACTCGAGTTGCTCACCGGTCCACGCTATCCGACGACCACGGCCGTGCCGCGCTCCTGGCCGTTGCGGAGATTGCGGCACGTGGCATGTCAGCAAACTGTCAGCGCAGTGCAGCAGCGACGATCTCTTTGGCCTCCTGCTGCACCTGTGACAGATGGTCCGGGCCGTGGAAGGATTCTGCGTAGATCTTGTAGACATCCTCGGTGCCCGACGGTCGGGCCGCGAACCATGCGCTCTGGGTGGTCACCTTGAGCCCGCCGACGGGCGCGTCATTGCCCGGCGCGGCTGTCAGCTTCGCGGTGATCGCCTCGCCGGCGAGAGTGGTCGAGCTGACATCGTCCGGAGACAGCGCCGCGAGCTTGGCCTTCTCCTCTCGGGTGGCCGCTGCGTCGATGCGTGCGTATGCCGGGTCTCCATGCTGCTGAACGAGATCGGCGTAGTGCTCGCTCGGTGAACGATCGGTTGTGGCCAGGATCTCGGACGCGAGCAGCGCGAGCACGATGCCGTCCTTGTCAGTGGTCCACACGGTGCCGTCCTTGCGCAGGAAGGATGCTCCCGCGGACTCCTCACCGCCGAAACCGACTGTGCCGTCGAGCAATCCGGGCACAAACCACTTGAAACCGACAGGCACCTCCCAGAGCGTGGCTCCCACCGACTCGACCACGCGGTCGATCATCGACGACGACACCAGCGTCTTGCCGACCCGGTCGCTGGACCAGCCAGGACGTGCTCCGCCATACAGGTATTGGATCGCGACGGACAGATAGTGGTTGGGATTCATCAGGCCCGCGTCCGGCGTCACGATGCCGTGCCGGTCGGAGTCGGCATCATTGCCGGTGGCAATGTCGAAGTCGTCGCGGCGCCGGATGAGCGAGGCCATCGCGGACGGTGACGAGCAGTCCATCCGGATCTTCTCGTCCCAGTCCAGTGTCATGAACCGCCACGTCGGGTCGACCAACGGATTGACGACGGTCAGGTCGAGACCGTGCCGATCGGCGATCGCAGCCCAGTAGTCGACCGATGCACCACCCAAGGGATCCGCGCCGATGCGTACACCGGCCGCCTTGATCGCTTGCAGATCAATGAGATTCGGCAGGTCGTCGACGTAGGTGCCCATGAAGTCGTATGACGATGCTGCCGCTCTGGCGCGCGCGAACGGGATGCGTCGCACACCAGCGAGACCCGCCCGCAGGTAGTCGTTGGCCGTCGCAGCGATCACCTTGGTGGCATCGCTGTCGGCAGGCCCGCCGTGCGGTGGGTTGTATTTGAAACCGCCGTCGGCCGGGGGATTGTGTGACGGCGTGACGACGATGCCGTCGGCAAGTCCGGAGCCGGTGGTCCGACCACCGTTCGCTCGCAGGATCGCGTGCGAGACGGCCGGCGTCGGAGTGTAGGCATCACCGGAATCCACCAGCACCGCAACGTCGTTCGCGGCGAGCACCTCAAGAGCCGACGCCCACGCCGGCTCGGACAGCCCGTGGGTGTCGCGGCCGATGAACAGCGGGCCGTCATACCCCTGGGACCGTCGGTAGTCGACGATCGCTTGCGTGGTGGCCAGAATGTGCGCCTCGTTGAAGGCGCCCTTCAGTGAGGACCCACGATGGCCGGAGGTGCCGAAAACGACCTGCTGGTCGACGTTGTCGGGATCCGGGTCGACGGTGTAGTAGCTCGTGACCAGATGGGCCACGTCGACCAGGTCGCGTGGCTGCGCCGGTTCACCGGCTCGTGACGTCGTCATCGGCTGCTCCTTCGTCGTCGGTGCTTTCGGCCGTGACCTCGGTGTCGGGGACGAACCACACGGCCGCCAGCGAAGGCAGCGTCATCACCGCGGAATACGGCTGATCGTTCCACGGAACCGGCTCGGCGGTGACGCTTCCGAGATTTCCGCGACCGGCTCCGCCATACAGCTCGGCGTCGGTGTTGAGCACCTCGAGCCACCGGCCGGGGCGCGGCAGGCCGACACGCACGTCGCGGTGTTCGGCGCCGCTGAAGTTCACGACCGAAGCGACGACGGGGCGTTCCTCGGCGGTTGCATCGTCCGGCGCGTGCCCGTAGCGCAGGTAGGACACGGTGTTGGTGTCGCCGCCGGAGGGGTCGATCCACTGAAATCCGGCGGGGGAGTTGTCCAGCTCCCACAACGCCGGATGCTGCTTGTAGAGGTTGTTGAGATCGCGCACGAGCGCGAGCACCCCGTGGTGGGCGGGCTGGTCCAGCAGCCACCAGTCGAGGCTGCGCCCGTCGGCCCACTCCGACTCCTGGGCGAACTCGGTGCCCATGAAGATCAGCTGCTTGCCCGGGTGGCTCCACATGTTGGCCAGATAGGAGCGCACCCCGGCAAGCTGCTCCCACCGGTTGCCCGGCATCTTGCGCAGCAGCGAACCCTTGCCGTGCACGACCTCGTCGTGGCTGATCGGCAGCACGAACTGCTCGCTCCAGGCGTAGACGAGCGCGAAGGTGAGCTTGTCGTGGTGGTAGCGGCGGTAGATCGGCGCGTTCGCCACGTAGTCCAGCGAGTCGTGCATCCAGCCCATGTTCCACTTGAAGCCGAAGCCGAGACCGCCGGCGTCGGTGGGCTTGGTGACACCCGGCCACGAGGTGGATTCCTCGGCGATCATCACCGTGCCCGGCAAGCGGCGGTATGTCGTGGCGTTCGTCTCCTGCAGCAATTGCACCGCTTCGAGGTTCTCGCGGCCACCGTGCCGGTTGGGCAGCCACTCGCCGTCGTTGCGGGAGTAGTCGAGGTAGAGCATTGAGGCAACACCGTCGACGCGCAGACCGTCGGCGTGGAACTCCTGCATCCAGTAGACCGCGTTGGCGACCAGGAAGTTGCGCACCTGCGGACGGCCGAAATCGAAGATGTACGAACCCCATTCGGGGTGCCAGCCGCGTCGGCGGTCGGGGTGCTCGTAGAGCGCGGTGCCGTCGAACCGGGCCAGCGCCCACTCGTCGGTCGCGAAATGGCCGGGCACCCAGTCGAGGATGACGCCGATGCCCTCCTGGTGCAGCCGGTCGACGAGATAGCGGAAGTCGTCCGGGTGCCCCAGGCGTGAGTTCGGGGCGTAGTAACCGGTGACGTGGTAGCCCCAGGACGGTGGGTACGGGTGCTCCATCACCGGCATGAACTCCACGTGGGTGAAACCCAGCTCCTTGACGTAGCCCACAAGCTCGTCGGCAAGTTCGCGGTAGGACCGCCCCTGCCGCCACGACATCGGGTGCACCTCATAGATGCTCATCGGCTGGCCGTGCGCGTCGACCGACGCGCGGCGCTGGAGCCACTCCTCGTCACCCCACTCGTAGCTGGACTCGGTCACGACCGACGCCGTTGCCGGTGCCGTCTCGGACTGCCGGGCCATCGGGTCGGCCTTCTTGCGCCATACGTCGTCGGCGCACAGCACGTCGAACTTGTACCGCGTGCCGGCTTCCGCCGACGGCACGAACAACTCCCACACACCACTGGTGCCCAGCTGCCGCATGGGGTGGCCCTGGCCGTCCCACTGGTTGAAATCGCCGACGACGCGCACTCCTCGTGCGTTAGGCGCCCAGACGGCGAACGACGTGCCGCGGACCAGCCCGAGCGGGCCGTCGTACGCGCGCACGTGCGCGCCGAGCACGCTCCACAACTGCTCGTGACGGCCCTCGCCGATCAGGTGCAGGTCGATCTGGCCCAGCGACGGCAGAAATCGGTACGGGTCGTCGGCCACGTGCTCGACGCCGTCGTCATACGTGGTGATGACCCGGTAGTCCGGCACCTGGGTGACACCATCGAGGCGGGCGCTCCACAGGCCCTCGTATTCGTGCGTGAGGGAATGCCGGGTGTCGTCCTGCAGGCGCACCGCGACGGTGGAGGCGAACGGGCGGAACACCCGGATCACCACACCCGCGTCGTCCTCGTGGGGGCCGAGCAGTTGGTGCGGGTCTCCGTAGCGACCGGTCAGCAGCGCCTGCGCCACGTCGTGGCCGAGCGCGATGGAGGGGGCGGCGGTCATCTCGGTGCTCCTCGTGGTGGGTAGCAGGTGCAGGATCGCCGCTCGGGGGATGGGCAGCCAGTCCGGTCGGTTGCGGGCCTCGTAGACGACCTCGTAGCAGGCCTTGTCGACCTCGAATGCGTCGAGCAGGGCCTGGTGATCGGCCACGTCGATGCCGAGTTCGGCGGCGTAGCCGCTGAGGAAGCCGGCCCGGGCGGTCTGTGCCCACGTGGTGCGGTCGCCGCCGCCCTCGTGCTCCACCGTGCCTGCGGCGTAGTCGAAGGAGCGAAGCATGCCTGCCACGTCGCGCAGCGGCTCGTCGAGCACCGTGCGCTCGTGTAGCGGACGTAGCGGCTCACCCTCGAAATCCAGCAGGATCCAACCCTTTTCGGGCACATCGAGCACCTGGCCGAGGTGGTAGTCGCCGTGGATCCGTTGCAGCTGCGGCCAGGCGTCCTCGCTGGCGCGTGCGAGCAGTGCCTCGAAAGCATCCTCGCGCTCGGCGAGTTCGGGCACCTCGCGGACTGCGTCGGCGAACCGGCGGCGCATCGCCGCGACGGTGTCGGCGACGTCCTGCTGCAGTGGTTCGGCTGTGGGGCACAGCGCAGCGAGTTGCCGGTGGACGTCGGCGGTGGCGGCACCGAGAGCGGCGGCGGGCGCACTGAAGTCACGGTCTGCGGTGGCGGCGTCGAGCGCCTCGCGCCAGGCATCGCGCACCCCCGGGAAGAACGTCTGCACGAACGCCAGGTCACCGCGGGCCGGTGCGTCGGGTATGCCGGAGGGCCACTCGCCGGTCAGTGATCCGACCATGACCGCGATGCGCTCGCTGCCGGCGTCGCTGAGGATCGTCTGCAGTTCGACGTCGGGATTGGCGCCGTCGTGCAGCACGCGAAACACCTTGATGATCAACGGCTCGTCGTCGGCGACGTCGACGATCACCGAGGTGTTGGACTGCTCGCCACGCAATACGTGGCTGCGAACCACCTGCGGCACGGCCGCATGACGGAAGCCACTGCCGCGCACCGTCACCGACGCCGGCAACTCGACACCGGTCGCCGTGCCGTCAGCAGCGTGCACGACCATCGCGGCGCCGCGTGCGCCGGTGACCATCGCACGCAGCAACGCGGCAACGAAGACCGGGTCGTGGCAACCGTCGTACACGTAGCGGGTGCCCAGCACCGAATGCTCCATCGTGCCGACGAGCGCATCGTCGAGGGCATCAGGCAATGGCTCGCCGCGGTAGGTGACCGGCACCTGGTAGACCACCGGATCGGTGCCCGAATCGTCAGCAACGACAAGCACTTCGATGCCGACCTCGCCGTCCGGGTCATCGAAGCGGTAGCTGCCGAGACGGCGCAGCTGCGGCGCGCTGCCCTTGCCGACATACCACCGCCGGTTGCCGATCCATCCCGCGAGCAGGTCGACCTTGCCGGGCGTCAGTTCGGCCTGAAAGATGATGGCCATGGCGAGTCAGTCTCCCGTCGTGGAGCGGATGGACAGCCAGAAGAAGTCGCGCGAGCCGAGGGTCAGGGTGACCGTCCCGTCGTCGCCGACCGAGGGAAAACGACTGCCACCGAACAGATCTCGCAGCCGGGCACCGCTGAAGCGCTCCGGCAGCGTGACCGTCACCGACTGCGGCCGGCTCGACAGGTTGTTCACGCACAGCACGTCGCGCACCTCCAACTCCTCGTCGGCGTCGGAGGCGTCGGCATCGCTCACCGATCGGGTGAACGCCAGGATCGCCTCGTTGTCGCTCGGCGCCGAGACGTAGTCGCCGAGGCCGAAGACCGGATACCGGGAGCGGATCGCGAGCATCTCGCGGACCCAGTGCAGCAGCGACGAACCCGACCCCATCTGGGCTTCGACGTTGACGTTGTTGTAGTGGTGTACCAGGCTGGAAATGACTGGCAGATAAAGCTTTCCGGGGTCTGAGGTGGAGAACCCGGCGTTGCGGTCCGGCGACCACTGCATGGGGGTGCGCACCGCATCGCGGTCGTCCAGCCAGATGTTGTCGCCCATCCCGATCTCGTCGCCGTAGTACAGGCACGGTGAGCCGGGCAGGGACAGCAGCAGCGCATGGATCAACTCGATCTCGGCCCGGGAGTTGTCGAGCAGCGTGGCCAGCCGGCGGCGGATCCCGACGTTGGCGCGCATCCGCGGATCCGGGGCGTACCAGCCGTACATCGCGGCGCGCTCCTCCGGCGTGACCATCTCCAGCGTCAACTCGTCGTGGTTGCGCAGGAAGGTGCCCCACTGCGTCCCCTGCGGTATGGCGGGGGTGTCGTCCATCACCTCGATGATGCGCGTGGCCTTCTCGTCACGCAGGGCGTAGTAGAGCCGCGGCATGATCGGGAAGTGGAAGCACATATGGCACTCGGGGGCCTCCTCGGTGCCGAAGTAGTCGACGACCTCCCGCGGCATCTGGTTGGCCTCGGCGAGCAGCACCCGGCCGGGGTACTCCTCGTCGACCATCGCTCGCAGCTTGGCGAGGAACTCGTGTGTCTTGGGGTGGTTCTCGCAGTTGTGCCCCTCCTCGGCATACAGGTAGGGGATCGCGTCGAGGCGGAAACCGTCGATTCCCAGGTCCATCCAGAAGCGGACGATGTCGAAGACTTCCTCGTGGACCTTCTCGTTCTCGAAGTTCAGGTCCGGCTGGTGGGAGAAGAACCGGTGCCAGAAGAACTGCCGCCGGACCGGGTCGAAGGTCCAGTTGGACACCTCGGTGTCGATGAAGATGATGCGCGCGTCGGCATACTTCTCGTCGGTGTCGGACCACATGTAGTAGTCGCCGAACGGGCCCTCGGGGTCGGACCGGGACGCCTGGAACCACGGGTGCTGATCGCTGGTGTGATTGATGACCAGGTCGGTGACGATCCGGATGCCGCGGGCGTGCGCCTGCGAGACCAACTCGGTGAACTCCGGCAGCGTGCCGAACTCCGGCAGCACAGCCTTGTAATCGGCGATGTCGTAACCACCGTCGCGCAGCGGCGATGCGTAGAACGGCGGCAACCACAGGCAGTCGACACCGAGCCACTGCAGATAGTCGAGACGGTTGATCAGGCCGGAGAAGTCGCCGGACCCGTTGCCCGTCGAGTCGCCGAAGGCGCGCACGAGCACTTCGTAGAACACGGCCTTGCGGAACCACTGCGGGTCGTGCCGCAGGCCTGGTTGTTGAAGACTGAAATTCGGCGGTGCCACCGGTCAGAACCTCCGGACGTGGATGATGTGCAACGGTTCGGCGTCGGGGCCGAGTCGGACGTAGTTGTCGGCCCCCCAATGCCAGCTGGCATCGGTGAGCAGATCGTGCGCGGTGAACGCCTCCTCGGCCTGCAGACCCAGCGCCGTGAGGTCGAGGTGCACTGTGGACTCGCGGGTGGAGTGCGGGTCGGTGTTGGCAACCACGATGATCACGTCGTCGCCACTGCGCTTGGAGAACGCCAGCATCGCCGGGTCGTCGACGCGGTGGAAGGTGATGTTTCGCAGCCACTGCAACGACGGGTGCGCCCGCCGAATCTCGTTGACATGCTTCAGGAATGGAGCCAGGCTCTGCCCGGCGCGATCGCCACCTTCGGCGTATCTGGACCACTCACGGTCCTTGTATTGATACTTCTCGTTGTCGAGTTGTTCCTCGGCGCCCGGTCGCGCGACGTGCTCGATGAGCTCGTATCCCGCGTAGATGCCGTATGTCGGCACCAGCGTCGCGGCGAGGGCTGCGCGCAGCTTCCACGCGGTCGGTCCGCCGTACTGCATGTACGGCGTCAGGATGTCGTGTGTGGTCGGCCAGAAGCTCGGCCGCATGTACGCCGCTGAGTCGAACGCGAGCTCTTCGACATACTCCTGGAGTTCCTCGGCCCCGTTGCGCCAGGCGTAGTAGGTGTAGCTCTGCTGGAAGCCGACCTTCCCAAGGGTCGCCATCATCGCAGGCCGGGTGAATGCTTCGGCCAGCCAGATGATCTCGGGGTGTGAGCGGGCGACGTCGGCGATCAGCCACTGCCAGAACTCCACCGGCTTGGTGTGCGGGTTGTCGACACGGAAGATCGTGACCCCGTGGTCGATCCACACCTGCACGATCCTGCGGACCTCGGCGTAGATGCCGGCCGGGTCGTTGTCGAAGTTGACCGGATAGATGTCCTGATATTTCTTCGGCGGGTTCTCGGCGTAGGCGATGGTGCCGTCGGCGCGCGTGGTGAACCACTCCGGATGCTCGGTCACCCACGGGTGGTCGGGGGAGCACTGCAGCGCCAGGTCGAGCGCGACCTCCAGATCGAGTTCGCGGGCGCGGGCGACGAAGGCGTCGAAATCGTCGAAGGTGCCCAGGTCGGGGTGGATGGCGTCGTGCCCGCCGTCCGGGCTGCCGATGCCGTATGGCGATCCGGGGTCTCCCGGGCCTGCGGTGAGGGTGTTGTTGGGGCCTTTGCGGTTGGTCGTGCCGATCGGGTGCACCGGTGTCAGGTAGACAACGTCGAAGCCCATGTCGGCGATCGCGGGCAGACGTTCGGCGGCGGTGCGCAGCGTCCCGGAGACCCATTCGCCGGTCTCGTCGTCGAAGTGCGCGCCCTCGCTGCGCGGGAAGATCTCGTACCACGCGCCGGTCAGCGCGCGTTGCCGCTCAACCCACCAGGTGTATGTCGCACCGGCCGTGACGTGGTCGCGCAACGGTGCCGCGGCGAGGACCCGCGCCACGCCGACGTCGGTGCCTGCGGCGATGCGGGTTGCAGGCGGCTGCTTCGTGTCGCGCAGACCGGCGATCGCGGTGGTGAGGGTCGCGCGATCGGCAGCCGGCCGCTGCACCTCGCCGATTGCCCGTTCAAGGATGCGTGCGCCCTCCTCGAGCATGACGTCGACGTCGACATCGGCTGCGATCTTGATCACGGCGTCGTGCGCCCAGGTGCCGTACGGATCGGACCAGCCTTCGACCCGATAGGTCCAGAAACCGGCCCGATCGGCGCTGACCGTGCACTCCCACAGATCCAGCCCCGGATTGGTGCAGTGCATCGGCAATGGCGTGACGGTGCCCGTCGGATCGGTGACCACGACGGTTGCGTTCACCGCGTCGTGGCCCTCGCGGAAGACAGTCGCGGTGATCGAAAACTCTTCACCCACAACGGATTTCGTTGGCAACTCGCCGCCGTCGACGGACGGTCCGACATCTCGCACGGGGATACGGCCAATGGGTGATGCTGTGGATCGTGGGTCGGTTGAGGGGGCGAGTGTCGTCGGCAGACGGTGGGCGATCGGATCCGGATCAGTCACCACACCGACGCTACAAGATGCAGGGTCCGGATGCGGGTCTTGCATCGATCCGGGCGACCGCCTGCTCATATCGGGCTTCGGGATGTACCGGACGCGGCCAGCCCGGGGCCTTACCATTTTGCCGCGTGAGAGCCATCCGACGTTTCCACGTCCGAACCGCCCTGCCCGAGGCGCTGACGCCGTTGTCCGAGCTCGCGACGAACCTGCGCTGGTCCTGGGACAGCCGCACCCGCGAGATCTTCCACGACATGGATCCGCAGGCCTGGAGCCGCGTGCACCAGGATCCTGTCGCGCTGCTCGCGGCGCTGACCCCGGACCGGCTCAATGCCCTCGCGAATGACCCCGGCTTCGTCGGACGCGTGCACCACGCCAGCGAGCGACTGCACGACTACCTGCGCAAGCCCGTGTGGTTCGACGGATTCAACGGCGATCAGCTCGCACCAGCGTCCATCGCCTACTTCAGCGCGGAGTTCGGCATCACTCACGTGCTGCCGCAATACTCAGGTGGCCTGGGCATCCTGGCCGGCGATCACCTCAAATCGGCCAGTGACCTGGGCGTGCCGATCGTCGGCATCGGGCTGTTCTACAAGTCGGGCTACTTCAAGCAGCGGCTGTCCGCAGACGGGTGGCAGCAGGAGCAGTACCCCCTGCTCGACCCCGACGACCTGCCGTTGTCGTTGGTGCGAGAGGCCGATGGGACTCCCGCCCAGGTGCAGCTGGCGCTGCCCGAGGGCCGCACCTTGCACGCGCACATCTGGAAGGCGCAGGTCGGCCGGGTGCCGCTGCTGCTACTCGACTCCGATGTCGTCGCCAACGACCAGGCCGGACGAGAGCTGACCGGCCGGCTGTATGGCGGTGGTGGTGACCAGCGGCTGCAGCAGGAGATGCTGCTCGGCATCGGTGGCGTGCGTGCGCTGCGCATCTGGTCGCGTCTCACGGGTGCGCCGGCGCCGGAGGTCTACCACTGCAACGAGGGGCATGCCGGGTTCCTCAGCGTCGAACGCATCAGCGAGCTCGTCACCGGGTCCGGTCTGAGCTTCGAGCAGGCCGCGCAGGTCGTGCGTGCCAGCAATGTGTTCACCACTCACACGCCTGTGCCCGCTGGAATCGACCGATTCGACGCCGAACTCGTCCGGATCCACTTCTCCGGCAGCGCCGAAATCGCCGGCGTGCCTGCAGCCTCGATCCTGCCGATCGGTGCCGAATCCTACGAGGGTGGCAGCGACGGCATCTTCAACATGGCCGTGATGGGCCTGCGCATGGCACAGCGCTGCAACGGTGTCTCGCAGTTGCACGGTGTCGTCAGCCGCGAGATGTTCGACGGACTGTGGCCCGGCTTCGACGACAGCGAAGTGCCGATCACCAGCATCACCAACGGCGTTCACGCTCCGACGTGGATGGACCGCAAGGTCGTCGACCTCGGTCGCAAACACTTGGGCATCGACGGGGTGCGCGAGGTCTTCGGTTGGGATCAGGTCCACCGGATTCCGCGCCACGAGCTGTGGGCGGTCAAGCGGGAGCTTCGCGAGCAATTGATCGCCGACGTGCGCGAGCGGATGCGCAAGTCCGCCCGACACCGCGGTGCGACGCTGGCCGAAGTCGGCTGGACCCGCAGCATCCTCGACCCGGACGTCCTCACGATCGGGTTCGCCCGCCGCGTGCCGACCTACAAACGGCTCACGCTGATGTTGCGTGACCCTGACCGGCTCAAGGCACTGCTGCTGGATCCGGATCGTCCGATCCAGTTGGTCATCGCCGGCAAGTCGCACCCCGCCGACGAGACCGGCAAGAAACTGATCCAGCAGATGGTGCGCTTCGCCGACGACCCCGCCATACGGCACCGCATCGTCTTCCTGCCCAACTACGACATCGCGATGGCGCAGCAGCTCTACCCCGGCGTCGACGTGTGGCTGAACAACCCGTTGCGCCCGTTCGAGGCCTGCGGCACATCCGGCATGAAGGCCGCGCTGAACGGCGCCCTCAATCTGTCGATTCTCGATGGCTGGTGGGACGAGTGGTATGACGGCAACAACGGCTGGGCGATCCCGACGGCCGACGGCATCGAGGACGAAGACCGCCGCGACGACATCGAATCGGCGGCGCTGTACGACCTGATCGAGACGCAGGTCGCGGCCCGCTTCTACGACGTCGACGAGGACGGCGTGCCGCACCACTGGCTCGAGATGGTCGAGCACTCGCTGAAGTCGCTCGGCCCGAAGGTCCTGGCGACGCGGATGGTGCAGGACTACACCTCACTGCTCTACACGCCGGCCGCGATCGCCGGTCGTGCCGCGGCAGCCGACCAGTTCGAACTGGCGAAACAGCTTGCGGCGTATGGCGAAGTCGCTCGCGCGCAGTTCCACAACGTGCAGGTCGAGCACGTCGAGTCCGATGGCGTCGGCGATGCACCGCTGTTCGGCGACGAACTGGTCGTGCGCGCCTACGTCCGCCTCGGCGAGCTGCGTCCGGAGCAGGTCGCGGTGCAGGTCGTGCACGGTCGCGCGGGCGAGACCGATGAACTGACCGACGTCGAGATCGTGCAGATGAGCGCGACCGAGGACCTCGGCGACGGCAGGTTCCGTTTCGACGGGACGTTCGCGATGACCCGCACAGGAGCCTTCGGCTACAGCGTGCGGGTGCTGCCCGCGCATGAGGGTTTGGCCAGCGCTGCCGAACTCGGACTCGTCGTCAACGCCTGACCGTCGTTGATCCGACCGGGCTGCTGACAACAATGCGGGGCAGTGGTGCAATCTCACCACTGCCCCGCATTCGTGTCTGCGGTCGTCACGCCGCGACAGCGTGCTCAGGCGCTTTCGAGGGTCTCCTTGGTCTTGGCGATGGCGAACCCCCACGCCTGGTGCACGCTGGGCTTGGGCGGCAGCGCGATCTCGTCGGGGTTGGTCACGATGTCGAGCAGATACGGCTCACCGGACGTCAGGGCAGTTCGCACCGCCTCGTCGAGCGCGTCCGCCGAGGTGACCCGGGTCGACTTCAGGCCCATCGCGGCTGCCACGGCGGCCAGATCCGGGTTGTCCAGCTTCGTGCCGAACTCCGGCAACCCGCCTTGCTCCTGCTCGAGCTTGACCATGCCCAGGCGACCGTTGTCGTAGACCACGAAGGTCACCGGCAACTGATAGCTCACCGCCGTGCGCAGGTCACCGAGCAGCATCATCAGTCCGCCGTCGCCGCAGTTGGCGATCACCTGACGGCCGCGGTCGAGTGCCTGTGCGCCGAGTGCCTGCGGCATCGCGTTGGCCATCGAGCCCAGGTTGTATGACCCGAGCAGCCTTCTGGTGCCACGGAATTCGACGAATCGCGAGATCCAGACCGTCGACATACCGGTGTCGGAGGTGAAGATGGCATCCGCAGCGGCGTGACGATCGAGGGCGGCCGCCACGGCTTCGGGCCGGATGCGCTCGTCGGGGTTGTCGGCCTTGCCGCGCAACCGGCCGAGGAAGGTCGAGTCGTGATCGGGACTCGTGAGCTTCTGCTGGCGCTCGTGCCACTCGCCGTAGGCCTTGGTCGCCTCGCGCAGGTGCTTGTCGTCGGTGCGGGCGGTCAGGTGCGGCAGAAGTGCCTGCAGGCTGGGTTTGGTGTGCCCCACGACGGCGTGATCGACCTGGGTGCGCCGACCGATGTGCTCGGCGCGGGCGTCCAGCTGGATGACTGTCTTTCCCTTTGGATACCAGTCGCGGTAGGGGAAGTCGGTGCCGATCATGAACAGCACCTCGCAGTCGTCGAAGGCCTTCTTGGTCGACGGATTGCCGATGAGCCCCGACTGGCCGATCTGGAACGGGTTGTCCTGCTCCAGGGTCTCCTTGCCCTTCAGCGTCAGCACCATCGGTGCCTGCAGGGTCTGCGCGAGCTGCAGGATCTCGGCGCGCGCCTCGCGTGCGCCCTGACCGACCAACAGCGTCACCGCCGAAGCGTCATTGAGGACCTTGGCCGCCAGAGCCAACTGATCGTCTGGCGCCGCTGCTTCTGCCGCGGCCGGAGCGAACTTCGGGTTGCGCGCGTCCTTGGCGACCTCCTCGTCGCCGATGTCTCCGGGCATCGTCAGGACTGCGACGCCTTGGCCCGAATAGGCAGCATTGACAGCCTGTTCCAGCAGTTGCGGCATCTGGCTGGCCGCGGTCACGGTCTGGGCGAACTGCGCGACGTCGGCGAACAGGACGTCGTTGTTGACCTCCTGGAAGAAGTCGGTGCCCATCTCCGGGCTCGGGACCTGGCCACAGATCGCGAGGACCGGAGCGTGCGACTTCTTTGCGTCATACAGCCCGTTGAGCAGGTGGATCGAACCCGGCCCGACGGTCCCCATGCACACGCCGATGCGGCCGGTCAGCTGCGCCTGCGCGCCCGCGGCGAAGGCGGCGGCCTCCTCGTGGCGCACGCCGATCCACTCGATCCGGTCGTCGCGCCGAATCGCGTCGGTGACCGGGTTGAGGGCGTCTCCCACGACACCCCAGACCTGGGTGACGCCGTGTTCGGCGAGGGCTTCGACGAGCATTTCTGCGACGGTGGTCATGCGGCTCCTCCGGGGTTGGCGGTGCGGTGACGACTCAGTTGCGGTGAGAAGGCGTCGGCGCTGGCTGCTGCCCAGTCGGCGGCCCAGTCGTGGGGGCCACCACTGAGCAGCTCACCCGGCTCGAGCCAGGTGAAAAGCTCTGCGTACGAACGACTTTGGTTTTCGGCGACGTTGTAACGAAGCATATGCGGGCTGAGCTCATGCGGCTCGCGCGCGCCCAGGCTCGCCATCAACTGGGCGGCCTGCTTGACCGTCGCCTCCTGGTAGCGACGCACACGCTCGCTCTTGTCACCGATGTCGATCGCGCGAGCGCGGGCGTGACTCTGCGTGGCCACGCCGACCGGGCACTTGTCCGTGTGGCACTGCTGGGCCTGGATGCACCCCACGGCCATCATCATTGCGCGGGCGGCGTTGGTGTAATCGGCGCCCTGGATGAGCCGTTTGACCAGATCTGCTCCGCCGGCGACCTTGCCGCTGGCACCGATCTTGATCGTGTCGCGCAGACCGGCTCCGACGAGTGCGTTGTGCACGGTGAGCAGGCCGGACGTGAGCGGCATACCGACGTGGTCCTCGAACTCCAGTGGCGCCGCACCGGTTCCGCCCTCGGCTCCGTCGACGATGATGAAGTCGGGTGTCGTGCCCACCTCGATCATCGCCTTGCACATCGCGAGCACATCTCGTCGCGAGCCGACGCAGAGCTTGAAGCCGGCGGGCTTGCCGCCGCTCAGGTCACGCATGCGCGCGATGAACTCGATGAGCTCGGTGGGGGTGTGGAAGACCTTGTGCGAAGCGGGGCTGACGCACTTCTTCCCCTGTGGCACGCCGCGGATGTCGGCGATCTCCTTGGTGACCTTGGAAGCAGGCAGCACACCACCGATGCCGGGCTTCGCACCCTGGCTCAACTTCAGTGACACGCACTTGACCTGGTCGTGAGCGGACTTGTCGCGGAACATCTCCGGGTCGAAGTCGCCGTCCTTGGTGCGGGTGCTGAAGTACCCCGAGCCGATCTCCCAGACCAGGTCGCCGCCGTTCTCCAAGTGGTATGACGACAACCCGCCCTCGCCGGTGTCGTGCGCGAAACCGCCGAGCGCAGCTCCCTTGTTGAGGGCGCGAATCGCGTTGGCGGACAAAGCTCCGAAGCTCATTGCCGACACGTTGAGCAACGCCATGCTGTACGGCTTGCTGCAGTCGGGACCGCCGACCAGCACGCGTGGTGGTTCGTCCGGTTCTTCCAGCGGCGCGGTCGAGTGCACGAGGTTCTCGTAGCCCGCCGCGTGCACGTCGCGCTCGGTGCCGAAGGGTTGCTCGCCGTGGATGCCCTTGGCGCGCTCGTAGATCACCGAGCGGGTGTCGCGGTCGTATGGTCGGCCGTCCCAGTTGCGTTCGATGAAGTACTGCTGCAGTTCCGGACGGATGCCCTCGAGGAGATACCGCATGTGTCCGATGACGGGATAGTTGCGAAGGATCGAGTGCTTGCGCTGGATCAGATCCCGTGCGGCCAACGCCGCGACGGCGCTGCCTGCAACACCTGCGGTGGTCTGCCATTTCCCCATGAACGTGTTCTCTTTTCTGTGGCGGCTTTCACGTCAACGTTGCAGCGGTGGCTGTGAAGTGGCTGGCAGGAAAGGGTTCGTAGAATGTCCGCGTGCTTCTGCCTCTCACAGCCGTACTCATCTCCGTGTTGAGTCTGCTGGCGTTGTATGCCGCCTACCTCACCCTTGCGGGTAAGCCCATCGACAATCCGATGTTCTACCTGGCCTGTGTCGGCGAGGCGGCGATCGTCATACAGCTGCTGGTGGGGGTGTTGCGTCTCGGGCACGCGAGCAGCCACATGTCCCGGCCGTTGTTCATCGCCTACCTCGCGGGTTTGGTCTGCGTGCTGCCGATAGCCGGCTTCTGGGCGATAGCTGAGCGTCGAACTCGTTGGGGGACAGGGGTTTTGCTCATCGCAACACTAGGACTTCTGGTCATGGTCGTGCGACTGGTTCAACTGTGGAACGGACAGGGCTGATGCGCACCAACACCGGGCCCGGGCGGATGCTCGTGGCGGTCTACGGGCTGTTTGCCCTCGCAGCTACGGGACGCTCGATCATGCAGATCGTGCAGACCTGGCCACACCAGCACCTGCCCTACTGGCTGTCGGCTGTGGCCGCCGTCGTCTACTGCGTCGCCACTGTCGCGATTGCCCGAGGGGACCGGACCAGTGGGCGAATCGCGTTGCTGACCATCAGCTTCGAGCTTTTCGGTGTCGTCGCGGTGGGACTGTGGTCGTATCTCGACTCCGCTGCGTTCGCCGTCGGTGGTCAGGGTGGCGACACCACGGTGTGGTCGAAATTCGGTCAGGGGTACGGATACGTGCCGTTGGTGCTTCCGGTGCTCGGGTTGTGGTGGCTGCGGCACAACGGGATCAGCGTGAGGGGCGACAGAACTGAACGGGTTAAGTAGACTCGCGCCACATTCTCCGATCCCGAGGGGGCGCCGATGGCGAGCAGGGCGACGATGGCGGACATTGCGCGGCAACTGGGAATCTCCAAGGCTGCGGTGTCGTACGCGCTCAACGGTCAGCCCGGCGTCGCCGCCGACACCCGAGAACGCGTGCTCGCGGTAGCACAGGATCTCGGCTGGCATCCCAGCGCGAGCGCGCGCGCGCTCACTGGCTCAGAACTGCGCGTCATCGGTCTGGCGCTGTCTCGGCCGACTGATGCCTTCGCCGTCGACTCGTTCTTCTTCCGGTTTCTCGCAGGCGTGGAAAGTGTTCTTGTTGAACGTGGTTGGAGCTTGTTGCTACGTGTCGTGGGTGACAACACCGATCTGGAGGTCGAGACCTATCGGCGCTGGTGGGGGGAGGGGCGGATCGACGGTGTGATCGTCGTCGACGAACGTCATCACGACGAGCGCATTGCCGCGATCGAGGCGATGGAGCTTCCGGCGGTGCTGTGTGGGGGGCCACGGAAAGACGTGAGAATGCCGTGTCTGTGGACCGATCAGGCCGGGGACGGTGCCCTCGTTGTCGAGCATCTCGCCGACCTCGCACATCGTCGTATCGCGCACATCAGTGGCCCGCGGATTTTCGCGCACGAACGCGCCCGGCAGCGGGGTGTCAGGGCGGCAGCGGCGCGGCACGGTATGGAAGTCATCACCCTCGAGGGGTCGTATGCAGCCGCGGACGCCGACAAACTGACCCGGCGACTGGTCCAGCAGGGCGAGCCACCCACGGCGCTCATCTTCGGCAACGATCACATGTCGGTGGCAGGTCTGCGAACCCTGCGCGAGCTGGAGATTGCCGTTCCAGAGCAGATATCCGTTGTCAGCTGGGACGATTCGCCCCTCACGACAGCAGTGGACCCGCCGCTCACGGCGCTCGCCCGGGACACCCAGGGTTACGGCCGGCAAGCTGCGGAGGCCCTGTTGGATCTTGTCGCAGGCAGGCACCGTGGTCGGATTGCTGTGCCCAGGTCTGCTCTGCGGGTCCGCAGCAGCACAGCGATTGCTCCCTGAGCGGTCGAATCGCTGTGTAACGATTCGATAACTCGGCTGTTAACTTAATCGGGTAAGTGGTGTGATTCACATTGTCGTCGCGACGAGTGGTCGCGGTCCCCTGTCCGGAGGTTCCAGAGTGAAAACACGTCTTATCCCTGCGATCGTGGTCGTCGCAGCAATTGCCGGGACAGCCGGCTGCGGTTCGAGTTCAAGTTCGGGGTCGAGCGCCGGAAGCTCCGGCGGATCCAGCGGATCCGGCACCACGCTCACGTACTGGGCGAGCAACCAGGGTGCCACCATCCAGGACGACGTCAAGGTGCTCACCCCGGAACTGGAAAAATTCCAGAAGGAGACCGGCATCAAGGTCAAGCTGCAGGTGATCGGCTGGCCGGATCTGCTGAACAAGATCCTGGCCGCAACCAGCAGCGGGCAGGGCCCCGACGTGGTCAACATCGGCAACACCTGGGCACCCTCGTTGCAGGCCACCGGGGCGTTCATGCCGTTCGACGCGAGCGCGCTCAGCGCCATCGGCGGCAAGGACAAGTTCGTGGCGGCGTCATACGCGACGGGCGGTGTGAAGGGTCAGGACCCGACTTCCGTGCCGCTGTATGCCCTCGCCTACGGGCTCTACTACAACAAGAAGATGTTCGCCGATGCCGGACTCCAGCCGCCGACGACGTGGCAGGAGCTGCAGGCCGACGCCAAGAAGCTCACCAATCCCTCGACCGGCACCTACGGCATGGCGATGGAGGGTGGCAGTTACACCGAGAGCGTGCACTTCGCGTTCATCTTCGGCCAGCAGCAGGGCGCCGACCCATTCAACGCGCAGGGACAGCCAGACTTCACCTCGCCCGGTATGGTCGCCGGCGTCAAGCAGTACGTCGACCTGATGAGCGACAAGGTCGTCAACCCCAGCAGCGTTCAGTACAAGAACGGCCCCGAGGCGCCGGGCGACTTCGCCAACGGCAAAGCCGCGATGCTGATGAGCCAGAACAACGCTGACAACACGCTGGTCGCCGACGGCATGAAGACCAGCGAGTACGGCGTGGTGCCGATCCCCGCCCCGACCGGTGCTGCCCAGAACACCGCGAGCTTCGTGGCCGGTATCAACATCTCGATCTTCAAGAACTCCAAGAACAAGGCCGCCGCGCTGAAGTTCGTCAACTTCATGACCAGCCCGGCGGAGCAGCAGATCTTCGACGTGCCCTTCGCCGCGCTGCCGGTGATCAGCGGCGTCACGCCGAACTTCACCACGAACACCCAGGAGGCGCAGACCTTCCAGCAGATCCTGGCGACTCGTTCGGTGCCGCTGCCGCTGGTGGCCAACGAGTCGGAGTTCGAGACCAACGTCGGCAACGCGGTCAACCAGCTGATCGCACAGGCGGCGACCGGTAGCGCACCCACGTCGGCGCAGATCAAGGCCGCGCTGCAGCAGGCGCAGGACAAGATGGCCGCCGCCGGCTGATGGCGGCACACCCTACGACGCGTCGAGCCGGCGGGCGCCACGCCCGCCGGCTCACGCCGTATCTGCTCATCGCGCCGGCGATCGTGCTGGAGCTGCTGATCCACATCATCCCGATGCTGGTCGGCGTCTGGATGTCGTTCGTCCAGCTCACCCAGTACTACATCGCCAACTGGTCTTCGGCGCCGTGGCAGGGTCTTTCGGCATACAAGGTGGCGTTGAACTTCTCGTCACCGGTCGGCGACAGCCTGCTGCACTCGTTCAAGATCACCTGTCTGTACACCGTTGTCGTCGTTGCCATTTCGTGGTTCTTCGGTATGTCGGCTGCGCTGGTGCTCCACCGCAAGTTCCGCGGCCGCGGGCTGTTCCGCACGCTGTTCCTGGTGCCGTACGCCATGCCGATCTACGCCGGGATCATGACCTGGAACTTCATGCTCCAGCGCGACAACGGCCTGGTGAACCATGTGCTGAAGTCGCTGGGCATCACCGACGGTCAGACGTTCTGGCTGATCGGTGGCAATGCGTTCTGGTCGATGGTGGTCATCGCGATCTGGCGGACCTGGCCGTTCGCCTTCCTCATGCTGCTCGCCGGCCTCCAGAACATCCCTGAAGACGTGTATGACGCTGCCGCAGTCGACGGCGCCGGGATCTGGCGGCAGATCCGTTACATCACCCTGCCGGCGTTGCGACCGGTCAACCTGGTGCTGGTGCTGATGATGTTCCTCTGGACGTTCAACGACTTCAACACGCCCTTCGTGCTGTTCGGCGCGCAACCGCCGACGTCCGCCGACCTGGTCTCGGTGCACATCTACGGGGCGTCCTTCGTCAACTGGAACTTCGGCTTCGGTTCGGCCATGTCGGTGCTGCTGTTGTTGTTCCTGCTCGTGGTTACCGGGGCCTACCTGCTCATCTTCAACCGGAGGTCTCGTCGTGCGTGAACCTTTGTCCTTCAGAGTCTTTCGCGTGATCGTCCTCGTTGTGCTGAGCCTGTTCGTGCTGGTGCCGATGTGGGTGCTGCTGACCAGTTCGGTCAAACCACTGGGCGAGGTGCAAGGCGCTTTCCACTGGTGGCCGACGCACATGACGCTGGAGCCGTTCAAGGACATCTGGAGCACCGTGCCGCTGGGCAAGTACTTCCTGAACAGCGTCATCGTCAGTTCCATCTCGACGGTGCTGAGCGTGCTCGTCGCGATCTTCGCCGGATACGCGGTGTCGCGGTGGACCTTCCGCGGTCGCAGCGTGTTCACCACCACGATCCTGTCCACGCAGATGTTCCCCGGCATCCTGTTCCTGTTGCCGTTGTTCCTGATCTTCGTCAACATCGACAAGGCGCTGGGCTTCACCCTGCTGTATCAGACGCGCACCGGACTGATCATCACCTACCTGACGTTCTCGTTGCCGTTCGCGATCTGGATGCTCGCAGGCTACTTCGACGGCATTCCTCGAGACCTCGATGAGGCTGCGAGCATCGACGGCGCATCGGCCATGACCACGCTGCTGCGGGTCGTGTTGCCGGCGGCTCGGCCGGGAGTCATTGCGGTTGCTGTGTATTCGTTCATGACCTCATGGGGCGAGATCCTCTTTGCGTCGCAGATGACTAATCCGTCCACCGAGACGCTGGCGATCGGTCTGCAGAGCTACTCCACGCAGATCAACGTCTACTGGAACCAGGTCATGGCTGCCTCACTGGTCGTCAGCCTGCCGATCGTGGTGATCTTCCTGCTGCTGCAGCGATACCTGGTCGCCGGTTTGACGGCGGGAGCTGTCAAGTGAGCCGCGGTGTCGAGCGACCGCTGCGTTTCCTGCGCAGCGACGGTCGCAAGCAGGTGTGGTTCGGCTGCAACTTCTGGTCTCGCGGCGGCGGTCCGTTCATGTGGCAGTCGTATGACGAGCAACTGGTCCGCGAGGAGCTCACGCTCATGCGCGACAACGGCCTCGACGTGACCAGGTCCTTCCTGTTCTGGCCACACGCCATGCCCGAGCCGGGCGTTCTCGACGAAGCAGTCATGGAGCGATTCGCACAGTTCCTCACGCTTCATCGAGAGCTCGGAATGCGCACGATCCCAACGTTTCTCGTCGGTCACATGTCGGGGGAGAACTGGGACCCCGCCTGGCGGGGCGGGCGGGATCTGTATACGGACGTCTGGATGGTCGCCCAGCAGGCCCACTACCTGACCGAGGTGACTCGTCGCTTCGCCGGCGACGCCGCCGTTGCCGGTTGGCTGGTGTCCAACGAGATGCCCATCTACGGCGGCGCGGGCGATCGCGCCGCCGTGACAGCGTGGGCACAACTGATGGTCACCGCCATACGGGCCGGTGGTGCGACCGAGCCGATCTCGATCGGCGACGGCGCCTGGGGTGAGGAGGTGACCGGCAAGGACAACGGCTTCAGCGTCCGCGATCTGGCGAAGGTCACCGACTTCGTCGGCCCACACGTCTATCCGATGGGCGACGACGTCGTGCGGCAGCACCTTCGTGCGGCCTTCGTCTGCGAGATGGCGAACGTCGCGGGGCTGCCCACGGTGTTGGAGGAGTTCGGGGTCAGCTCCGATTTCGCCTCCGACGAACACGCAGCGCAGTACTACCGGCAGGTGCTGCATTCGACGCTGCTTGCCGGTGCGACCGGCTGGTTGGCCTGGAACAACACCGATTTCGACAATCTGCCGCAGCAGGATCCCTACCGTCACCATCCCTTCGAGCTGCACTTCGGGCTCACCCGGGTCGACGGTTCGTGCAAACCGCAACTGCATGAGATGACTCGTCTGCGGGAGGTCGTCGAAGCTGTCGACCTGCCCGCGTGCCGTCGTTGGTCGACGCAGACAGCGTTGCTGGTCCCGGCATACATCGACGCGCCGAAACACTGGACCTTCGGCGAGCAGGAACGCACGCACATCGTCGACGTGCTCGAGCAGGCGTATGTCGCCTGTCGCGAGGCCGACCTCGGGCCGGTGTTCGTGCGTGAACCGGAGGTTCTGCCGGACGGCGCCGACCTGGTGCTGGTGCCGTCGGTGAAGGCGCTGACCGTGCCGACCTGGCATGGCCTGGAGCGGGCGGCCGCAGCCGGCCGAACGGTCTATGTTTCCTACGGACTCGGTGATTCGCCGGTGCAACGTGGGCCGTGGTGGACAGGTCTCGAGGAGCTGTTCGGTGTGCGGCACACGCTGCGCTACGGAATGGTCGAGCCGGTCGACGACGATGTGGTCGAGGTGCGCTTCCTCGCATCGTTCGGCGGCTTCGAGGTCGGTGAAACGCTTCGATTCGAAGCGGCTGGTTCAGCCGGTGGGCGCAGCATCCTGCCGGTCGAGCTCGTCGGCGACGACGCTGGTGCACAGATCGTCGCGGTCGATCAGCACGACCGACCGGTGCTCGTGCGCCGACGACACGGTGACGGCCAGGCGGTGCTATGCACCCTGCCTGTCGAGTATTTCGCGGCTCGTCGCCCACGGGTGAACCCCGAGGACACCTGGCGGTTGTATGCCGCACTCGCGGCCGAAGCCCACGTCGAGCGTCGAGCAAGCATCGCCGACCCACGCGTCGTCGTCGACGGGGTCACCCATGACGACGGCCGCGAGTTCGCCTGGTTCGTCAACGGATCCGCCGACGAGATCGATCTGTCGGCCTACGGCGTCGCGCAGTTACCGCCGTACGCCGTGGCCGTCGTCCAGTTGCCGGCGACGCCTGTTGCGGTGATCGGTGCCTGAGGGCGCCGACCGCATCCTCGTCGATCCTGCCGATTCCGACCGCGCCCGAAGGGTGGGCCGCACTGACCGTCACACCTATGCATTTGTGAAAGAGAGTGAAATCAATGAGTGTTCAGTTCCCCGCCGACTTCGTCTTCGGCGCTGCGACAGCGTCATACCAGATCGAGGGGGCAGTCGACGAGGACGGCCGCGGCACCTCGATCTGGGACACGTTCAGCCACACGCCCGGCGCCGTCGTCGGTGGTGACACCGGCGATGTCGCGTGCGACCACTATCACCGCTACCCCGAGGACATCGAGCTCATGCGGCGACTCGGCCTCGACAGCTATCGCTTTTCGATCGCTTGGCCGCGGATCCAGCCCGACGGCGCCGGAGAAGCAAACAAAGCCGGTCTCGATTTCTACGACCGCCTGGTGGATTCGTTGCTGGACAACGGAATTGACCCATGCGCGACGATCTACCACTGGGACCTGCCGCAGGCGCTGGAGGATGCCGGAGGCTGGCGCAACCGCGACACCGCCCACCGGTTCGCCGACTACGCCGCACTCGTGCACGATCACCTCGGTGACCGGGTGCACCGGTGGATCACCCTGAACGAGCCGTTCTGCTCCTCGATCCTCGGGTATGCCGAGGGGCGTCACGCGCCCGGTGCCAAGGAGGGTGACGGCGCCCTCGCGGCGGCGCACCACCTGCTGCTCGGGCACGGTTTCGCTCTGGCCGCGCTGCGCGCAACAGACATCAAGAACCAGATCGGCATCACGCTCAATCTGCAACCGGTGCAACCTGTTTCGGATGATCCGGCTGATGTGGCGGCCGCCGATCGGTCTCTGTTGCTGAGCAACCTGTTGTTCACCGACCCGGTGCTGGCCGGTCGTTATCCGCAGCTCGCGCGACAGACGTGGGGCGAGCTCAGCGACTTCGGGTGGATCCGCGACGGTGATCTGGCCACGATCGGGGCACCGCTGGACTTCCTGGGCGTCAACTACTACTTCCCGAGCAACGTCAAGGCCGTGCCCAATGACGAGCCGGATGCCTCGCGTCGCACTGCCGATGACATCGGTGCCAAGCTGGTGATCCCGGACGGCGAACCGTTGACCGAAATGGGCTGGCCGATCGACGCCGACGGGCTGAACAGGCTGATGCACTGGCTGAAGGACACCTACCCGGGTCTACCGCCGATCTACATCACCGAAAACGGTCGTGCCAGCGTCGACGAGGTGCGGTCGGACGGCAGCATCGACGACCAGGACCGCATCGAGTATCTGCGCACTCACCTGACTGCGCTGGCTGCCGCTCGTGGCGAGGGCGTCGACGTGCGCGGCTACTACCTGTGGTCGTTGCTGGACAACTTCGAGTGGGCAGAGGGCTACGCCAAGCGGTTCGGCGCGGTCCATGTCGACTACGGCACGCAGAAGCGCACGCCCAAGGCCAGCTTCGAGTGGTACCGCAACCTGGTGGCGACGCGCCAGCTCGACTGACCTGCTGCGCGATTGACCGGCGCGCGATTGACCGGCGATATTCGACGCCAGGGCGCCAATGACAGCCCTGGCGTCGAATGTCGCGGGATCAGTCGATGTCGGAACCGACCCCGCGCAGTATGACGAAGGACGCCGCCTCGACCGGCAGCGCCTCGCCGACCGAGACGGTGCGGCTGTCCACAGCATCCGGTCGCTCGCAGCCGCTGTCCCACATCAGTTCCCAGTGCGTCACCCCGGTGTTCGCCGGAAGGGTCACAACGCTGTCGTGCGCCGAGCCGTGCAGCACCAGCAGCAACCGGTCGTCCCCGACATCGGCGCCGTCGAAGACCACCTGCACCGTGCGTGTGGTGCCGTCGTTCCACTGCTCGGCGGTCAGGATCGAGCCGTCGATGCCGTGCCAGTGCAGGGCAGCCAGCGCGTCGCCGTCGGTCGGCTCACCGGGGAAGAACGTGCGCTGCCGCAACACAGGATGCGCGGCCCGCAAGGCCACCAAAAAGCCGGTGGTCTCGACCAAATCTCGCTGCCACTGCTCCAACGACCAGTCGTACCAACTGATGTCGTTGTCCTGACAGTAGGCGTTGTTGTTGCCGCGCTGACTGCGGCCGAACTCGTCGCCACCGGTCAGCATCGGTACACCGCACGCGAGCACGAGGGTGGCCAACTGGTTGCGGATCGCGCGTCGGCGCAGCTTCTCGGTCTCCGCGGACGCACCTTCGTGGCCCTCGACGCCGAAGTTCCACGACCGGTTGTTGTCGCTGCCGTCGCGGTTGCCCTCGCCGTTGGCGCCGTTGTGTTTGCGGCTGTATGCCGTCAGGTCGGCGAGGCTGAAGCCGTCGTGAGCCGTGACGAAGTTGATCGAGGACATGGGTGACCGAGATCCGAACAGGTCCCGTGATCCCGCCAGCCGGGTGCCCAGATCGCTGACCCCGTGGCCGGGGTGCCCGGCGAGGTCGGCGGCGACGTCGCCGAGCCAGAAGTCGCGCACGGTGTCACGAAACCGGTCGTTCCACTCGGCGAAGGGCGCCGGGAACTGACCGGTCCGCCAGCCGTGCGAGCCGACGTCCCACGGCTCGGCGATCAGCTTCACCTGGCCCAGCACGGGATCCGTCCGCAACGCCATCAGGAACGGGTGGTCGGGGTGGAAGGCGTCGTCCAGCCCGCGGGCCAGCGCCGGCGCCAGGTCGAAGCGGAAACCGTCGACGTGCATCTCGCTCACCCAGTAACGCAACGAGTCCAGCACCATCCGGATGGGCACCGGCTGACGCATGTCGAGGGTGTTGCCGCACCCGGTTACGTCGACGTCGTTGCCCCGCTCGTCGAGCCGGTAGTAGGTCGCGTTGTCCAAGCCCCGCCACGACAGGGTTGCTCCACCGGAGGCGCCCTGCTCGCACGTGTGGTTGTAGACGACGTCGAGGATCACCTCGATGCCCGCCGCGTGCAGCAGTTTGACCATGCCCTTGAACTCATGGATGCGCTCCTGCGGATCTACGCTTGCGGCATACCCGCCGTGCGGCGCGAAGAACCCGAGTGTGTTGTATCCCCAGTAGTTCACCAGGCCGTGCTGCACGAGCCGTGGCTCGGACGTGAACGCATGCACCGGCAGCAGTTCGACGGCGGTGACCCCGAGCTGTTGCAGATGCGCGATCGTCGCGGGATGCGCGAGCCCGGCATACGTGCCGCGCAGATGGTCGGGCACGGAGCTCAGTTGCCGGGTCAGCCCTCGCACGTGCGTCTCGTAAATCACCGTGCGATCCCACTGCGTACGCAGTGGGCGGTCGACCCCCCAGTCGAATCCGTTGCCGACCACGACGCTGCGCGGCACGTATGCCGCAGAGTCCCGTGTGTCGCGCACATCCCCGTCACCGGACAGCTGTTCGTCGACCACATGGCCGAAAACCTCCGGACGCCACTGCACGTCGCCGACGATGCCGCGTGCGTAGGGATCCAGCAGCAACTTGGCCGGATTGTGGCGGTGACCGGCGCTCGGCGCCCACGGTCCGTCGGTGCGGAAGCCATAGCGCCGGCCGGCGCCGACACCCGCCACGTGACCGGCCCAGATGCCGTGCGCGTGGGGAGTGAGAGGCACGCGGATCTCGGCTCCGGCGTCGTCGAACAGGCACACGTCGACGGCTGTTGCCGAGGCGCTGAAGACGCTGAACTCGGTGCCGTCGGAGTCGATGGTGGCGCCGAGCGGCGGTGGGTCGTCGAGGGAGCGCCGAGCGGCGGCCGTGGCCTGGATGGGCATGGCGGACAGCCTATGTAACGGTGAAGTAGCGTGGCTCACATGACTGATCCGACTTCCATCCCCAACTTCCCTCCGCCCGCAGGTGAGAGCCCGCTGCGCGGTCGCGTGCTGGACGTTCTGCAGGACGAGGGATTCCGTCCCGACATCGACACCGACGGCGATGTGAGCTTCAAGGTCGAGGGCCAGCAGCTCTTCGTGCGATGCATGGAGGGTGAGCCGGCGATGATGCGCATCTTCGGCCAGTGGCAGATCACCGAAGACCTCCCGCAGGACGTCCTGAAGCACCTGCTCGCGGCCAATGACGTCACCCTCAGCCTCAACATCATCAAGACAGGCATCGCCAACGGCACCCTCGTGGTCACCGGCGAGCACCTGGTCTCCCAGCACGACGACGTCAAGCAGCTCGTGCAGTCGACCACCCAGATGGTGCTGCAGGCAGTTCAATTGTGGCACCGGGCGGTCACCAGCGACGGTCCGCACGCTGCCACCTCTGCCGAGCCGCCCGCCATCCAGCAGCCGGCACCGGAAGCGAACGGCGAAGCGTGAGTTCGTCCTACGGCGAGTTCGTCTCGCTGGAGGTCACCGACGGCATCGGTGTCATCCGCATCGACCGGCCGAAGATGAACCCACTCAACGCGCAGATTCAGGAAGCGTTACGCGACGCAGCGATCGATGCGGGCGCTGATGACTCCATCGCCGCCGTCGTCGTCTACGGCGGCGAGAAGGTCTTCGCCGCGGGCGCCGACATCAAGGAGATGCAGCAGCTGGGGTACACCGACATGGTGTCGCGCTCCACTCGGCTGCAGGAGTGCTTCGCCGCGATCGCGCGTATCCCCAAGCCCACGGTCGCAGCGATCGCCGGTTACGCCCTCGGCGGCGGTTGCGAGCTGGCGATGACGTGCGACTTCCGCGTTGCCGCAAGCGACGCCAAGCTGGGGCAGCCCGAGATCCTGCTCGGTATCATCCCCGGTGCCGGCGGCACCCAGCGTCTGTCCCGGCTGGTCGGCCCGGCCAAGGCGAAGGACATCATCTTCAGCGGCCGCTTCGTCGACGCCGACGAGGCGCTGCAGATCGGACTCGTCGATCGCCTCGCCGAGCCCGGTCAGGTGCTGGAGACAGCTCTCGCGCTGGTCCGGCCGTATGTCGGAGGCCCGTCGTTCGCGCTGCGCGCCGCGAAGGAAGCCATCGATCGGGGTCTCGAGGTCGACCTGCAGACCGGTCTGGCCATCGAATCCATGCTGTTCTCATCGCTGTTCGCAACGAAAGACCGTTCAACGGGCATGACGTCGTTCGTTGAACAGGGACCGGGAAAGGCTGTATTCGAAGGCCGCTGACCTGCGGTGCTGTTCGCCCGGAGCGCCGCTGCACCGAACCACCCGATCCAGCGTTTGTTACTCACCGGTAGCATGGCTGGGGCCCGCGTCATACGCGATCGGGAAGCTTCACCTGACAACAGTTCGCACCATCGAAAAGGACGATCGACACATGAACATCGTGGTCTGTGTCAAGTACGTGCCGGACGCTCAGGGCGACCGCACGTTCACTGAAGACAACACCACCGACCGGGCCATCGACGGCCTGCTGTCGGAGCTGGACGAGTACGCAGTCGAGGAAGCTCTGAAGCTGACCGAGGGCGGCGACGGTGAGGTCACCGTGCTGACCATCGGACCGGCCGACGCGGCCGAAGCGATCAAGAAGGCGCTGCAGATGGGTGCTCACAAGGGCGTGCACGTGCTGGATGACGCGCTGCACGGCTCTGATGCCCCTGCGACCTCCCTGGTGCTGGCCGAGGCGATCAAGAAGATCACCGACGGCAAGCCCGAGCTGGTGCTGACGGGCCTCGCCTCGACCGACGGCACGATGGGCGTCGTG
The DNA here is from genome assembly GCF_007829035.1 of Rudaeicoccus suwonensis. NCBI lineage: Bacteria > Bacillati > Actinomycetota > Actinomycetes > Micrococcales > Dermacoccaceae > Rudaeicoccus > Rudaeicoccus suwonensis. The sequence continues at coordinate 88,798 of NZ_VIVQ01000004.1, read as the reverse complement.
CCGGCAATGGTGGCGGAGCGTCTGGGCTTGCCGCAGGCGACCCAGCTGTCGACGCTGGAGATCAGCGGCGACCAAGTCAAGGGGCGTCGCGACAACGATGCGGCATCCGAGACGATCGAGACGAGTTTGCCGGCGCTGGTGTCGGTGACCGACCAGATCAACGAGCCGCGCTATCCCTCGTTCAAGGGAATCATGGCCGCCAAGAAGAAGCCGGTCGAGACCTGGTCGCTGGCCGACCTGGGTGTCGACGCCGGCCAGGTCGGTCTGGCGAACGCATGGACCGCTGTCGAGACCTTCACCGCCCGCCCCCCGCGTGAACAGGGCGAGATCGTCACGGACGAAGGTGACGGCGGCACCAAGCTGGCCGAGTTCCTGTCCAAGGCAAAGCTCATCTGAGCCCGACGTCGTTCGATACCAAGGAGATTCAACATGGCTGAGGTTCTGGTCCTCGTCGACCACGTCGATGGTCAGGTCAAGAAGAACACCGCCGAACTGCTCACCCTCGCACGTCGCATCGGCGAACCGTCCGCGGTCTTCATCGGTGGCAACGCCGAGGCGGCCCGTCCGAGGCTGGCGCAGTTCGGCGCCGAAAAGGTCTACGTCGTCGACAACGCCGATGTGACCGGTGCGCTCGCGGCCCCGCTCGCTGAGGCGCTGGCTGCGATCGTGGAGCAGTCGTCCCCGGCAGCGGTCCTGCTGCCGACCAGCGGCGTCAACAAGGAGGCCGCTGCACGCCTGTCGGTCAAGATCGAGGGCGGCCTGATCACCGACGCGACGGACGTGCAGGCCGGTGACGGTGGCGCAGTGCAGACCACGCAGTCGGCGTTCGCGAGCAACTACACCGTCACGGCGAAGGTCACCAAGGGCACCGCGATCGTGACCGTGAAGCCCAACACCACTCCGCCGCAGGCCTCGCAGGCCGGCGCGACGGTCGTGCCGGTCGAGGTCACCGTGTCCGATCTGGCCAAGGCGGCGCGCATCACCGACACCCAGCCGAAGGCGAAGTCCGGGCGGCCGGAGCTGACCGAGGCGCAGATCGTGGTGTCCGGCGGTCGCGGCACCGGTGGTGACTTCTCACCGGTCGAGGCATTCGCCGACACCCTCGGCGCTGCCGTGGGCGCCTCGCGTGCCGCGGTCGACGCCGGCTGGTATCCGCATTCCAACCAGGTGGGTCAGACCGGCAAGCAGGTGTCGCCGCAGCTGTATGTCGCGTGCGGTATCTCCGGCGCCATCCAGCACCGGGCCGGCATGCAGACCTCGAAGACGATCGTCGCCATCAACAAGGACGAGGAGGCGCCGATCTTCGAACTCGTCGACTTCGGCGTCGTCGGCGACTTGTTCACCGTGCTGCCGCAGGCCAACGACGCGGTCAAGGCCGCGAAGGGCTGACGCGCTCTCGACAACGCGTGGTTCTGAAGTCGACGCCGGGCGGCAATATCCGCCCGGCGTCGACTGTTGTCACGAGAGCGGGGCGAGCGTCTTACCGCCGGACCACACGATGGTCGCCTTGGTCGCCGACGACGGCGTGTAGAGCAACTTCAAGCCGCTGACTTTCGCGGTCTTCGGCACCCAGAACACGATCGTGTAGCTGCCCGTGCGGCCCTTCTTGATCAGCGCGCTCGTGAGGTTTTCACCCTGACTGCCGAGCTGCGAATAGCGGCATACGTTGCCGTTGCCGTCGACCAGAGCGAATTGCGAACGCTCGACGAAGCCGTCGGCGCCGGACGCAGTGACCTTCAGCGAGATGGCCAGCGCATCGACGTTGTTCGGCTGGGTCGTGCCGGGAGTGAACTTGCGGCGGGTGGGCGTGCCCGCGTTGATCGACAGCGAGACCGTCGAGTCGCCGACGGTCGCACTCGACCCGAACGACCTGTCGGTAGCGCCCCTGGTGCTCACCCTGGCGGTTCCGCCGTCGCAGCCGGTGGGAGTGGCAACCGACGGGGACGCTGCGGTGGCCGTCCACTCCGCAGCTGCGGTCTTGGAGCCGGCTGCCGGCAGGTACAGCACCTTGTAACGGCTCAGATCGGCGCCGCGCGGGACGAGGAAAGCCACCGAGCCTGAGCCCGGCTTGCTCTCGTCGATGGTCAGCGCGCTGAAACCCTGCGGCAACGTGTTCACGCTCGGCTGCGAGCACGAGTGCCCCGATCCGTCGACCAACTCGACCTGTGTCTGGTCGACAGCGAAGGTGCCATTGGTGATGACGGCTGCCCGCACGGGCACCTGAACGATCTCGAAACCGGCCTTGCCGGCAGCCGTTGCCGTGACGGCGGGCTTGCCGATGCTGACCCCGAGCGGACCACCGGTGCCGATGGCGGCCTGCGCGCCATACGCAATCGGGGTCGAGCTGTATGCCGCAGCGGGCGTCGAGGAGCAGGTCGCGGGAGGTGTGACGGACGGCGATGCGGATGACGCCGCTGAGCGGGATCCGCTGGAGCTGCAGCCGGCGAGGACCAGGGTCGCTGCTGCCGCGGCGACGGTGACGGGCCGGTAGTGCTTCATGAATCTCCTTCTCGCGATGTGCCAGGTGGCACCCGCAAGTCTGACAAATCCGGCGAATGGGGCGCCAGTTGGATCGGCGCGTAGGCTTGACCGGTGCCAGAACACCACTACCTCGACCACGCGGCCACCACGCCTGCGTTGCCCGAGGTGATCGCCGCGGTGGCGCAGCAGTCCGCTGTCGCCGGCAACGCATCGTCGCTCCACACCGCCGGTCGGGCTGCCCGTCGAGTGGTCGAGGAATCCCGCGAGATCATCGCCGGAGCCCTTGGCTGCGGACCCTCTGAGGTGATCTTCACCTCCGGCGGCACCGAGTCGGACAACCTCGCGATCAAGGGCACCTATTGGCAGCGCCGCGCGCAGGATCCGCGCCGCACACGGTTGATCGTCAGCGCTGTCGAGCACCACGCGGTGCTCGACCCGGTCGAATATCTCGTCGCCACGCAGGGTGCGACCGTCGACTGGATCGAGGTCGATTCATTCGGTCGGGCCGACCCGTCGCAAGTCCGTGAACTCATCGAGCGTGATCCCGAATCGGTGGCGCTGGTGTCGATGATGTGGGCGAACAACGAGGTCGGCACAGTGCAACCGGTCGCCGACGTGGCCGCGGTGGCGCACGAATTCGAGATCCCGTTCCACACCGATGCCGTGCAGGCGGTCGGCCAGTTGCCGGTCGACTTCGCTGCCAGCGGCGCCGACCTCTTGTCGCTGAGCGGCCACAAGTTCGGTGGTCCGCTCGGAGTCGGGGTGCTGCTCGCCCGGCGCGATGTGAAGCTGGTGCCGCTGACTCACGGCGGCGGTCAGGAACGACAGTTGCGCAGCGGCACCCTCGACGTGCCGGGCATCCGCGGACTGGCCGTTGCATGCGAGCACGCCGCTGCGAACCTTCTCGCCACCCAGCAGCAGCTGATGTCATTGCGCGACAAGGTGATTCGCGGTGCGCTGGCCATCGGCCACGGTATCGAAGTCAGTGGCCCGCACGAGCCCGGTGACGTCATACAGCGCCTGCCGGGCAATGTGCACTTGCGAGTTCCGGGGTGCGACGGTGACTCGCTGCTCTATCTGCTGGATGCTGCGGGCATCGAATGCTCGACCGGCTCCGCGTGCCAGGCCGGGGTGCCGCAGCCGAGCCATGTGCTGCTTGCGATGGGGATCCCGCAGTCGCAGGCGCGTGGCGCGTTGCGGTTGACCCTGGGTCACACCTCCACCGAGGCCGACGTGGCTGCGTTCCTCGACGCGCTTCCCGCGGCGGTCGAGCGGGCGCAACGGGCGCGTGTCGCAACCGGAGCCGGTCGCTGATGCGGGTCGTCGCCGCGATGAGCGGGGGAGTGGACTCGGCTGTCGCCGCAGCCCGCATGGTCGACGCCGGTCATGAGGTGGTGGGCGTGCACCTGGCGCTGTCGCAGTCGGCTGCCACCTTGCGCGAATCCGCCCGTGGTTGTTGCACGATCGAGGACGCGGGTGATGCGCGACGGGTGGCCGACAAGGTCGGCATACCGTTCTATGTCTGGGACATGGCGCAGCGCTTCCAGGAGGACGTCGTCGCCGATTTCGTCGCCGAATACACCGCCGGTCGCACGCCGAACCCGTGTCTGCGCTGCAATGAGCGCATCAAGTTCGCCGCCTTGCTGGACAAGGCGCTCGCACTCGGCTTCGACGCTGTTGCCACGGGTCATTACGCCCAGATCGTCGAGCGCGACGGCCGCCGCGAGTTGCACCGCGCGGTCGACATGGCCAAGGACCAGTCGTACGTGCTCGGGGTGCTGGATGCCGATCAGCTCGCCCGGTCCTTCTTCCCGCTCGGGGACACCACGAAGCCGCAGATCCGGCAGGAGGCGGCCGAGCGCGGCTTCTCGGTCGCCAAGAAGCCCGACAGCCATGACATCTGCTTCATCGCCGACGGTGACACCAAGGGGTGGCTCACACGCCGGCTCGGCGAGCAGCCCGGTGACATCGTCGACACCGACGGCGAGGTCGTCGGTCGGCACGAGGGCGCCTTCGCCTACACCGTCGGGCAGCGGCGTGGGCTGGGGCTGAAGGTGCCGCGCGCTGATGGTGCCCGACGCTTCGTGGTCGATGTGCAGCCGTCGACCAACACCGTCGTCGTGGGCACCGAGGATCTGCTCGGGGTCGACATCGTCCGTGGCGATCACACCCGGTGGTGCGGTCCGCCGCCCGCGGGTGAGGTGCGTGTCGGTGCCCAGCTGCGCGCGCACGGCGAAGAGATCCCTGCCGTCGCCACCGCCACCGGTGACAGCGTCGAAGTGCGCCTCCGGCAGCGCACGCGCGGCGTCTCGCCCGGGCAGTCCGTCGTTCTGTATGACGGGACGCGCGTCATCGGTTCGGCGACGATCACCGGCACCGATCGATCGTCGGCAAGGGTCGCTTCGTGACGTCTGGGAGCTTCTGTCCGCCAACGGATTCGGGCTGTTGTTCATGAGTGGTGTTCAGGCATCCGGAGTCGGCTCGCTGCCTGGCACCGGAGCCCGCGATGCGGTGCGTCAGGTGCGTGACTTGTTCGTCGGCGAGGGCATCCCGTATCTGCCCGAGCTGCCCGCCCGAGGGCCGGGCGCCGACCTGATCGGGCGCGCGGCATCCCACCTCACCGAGTTACCGGTGGATCTGCAGCCTTCGGGGTGGCGGCTCGCCGACGGGTCCGGGCGGGATGCTGCTCGCGGGCGCGCCTACCTGCGGGAGGATCTCGACGAGCTCGCCGAGGCGTATGACGGGTACGACGGCCCGCTGAAGCTGCAGGTGTGCGGTCCGTGGACGCTCGCAGGGTCGATGTGGCTGCCGCGTGGTGAGCGAGTCGTGACCGACGCTGGGGCGACTCGTGATCTGGTGCAATCGCTCGCGGACGGCGCTGCATCGCACGTTGCGGCAGTGCGTGCGCTCGTGCCTGGTGCGCAGATCGTGCTGCAACTGGACGAGCCCGGTCTGCCGGCGGTGTTGGCGGGCCGCTTGCCGACCGCTTCGGGGTTCGGGCGGACGCGCGCGGTCGAGGTTTCGGTGGTGCGCGACGCATTGACGTATGTCGTGAATGCCGTTGCTGGGATTACGGATTCGCTGGTGCTGCATTGTTGTGCGCCCGATGTGCCACTGCCACTGGTGCGTGATGTCCCAGAGCTGGAGCCCGCCGTCGACGTGTCTTTGCTGCGGGCCGGCCAGTGGGACGGAATTGCTGAACTGGTCGAGAGTGGTCGGCGGATCTGGGCCGGCGTCATACCGACCGATTCGGCCGCTCGGCATCCGCGAGAGGCGCTCGGTCCTTTCGTGGAGATGTGGCGCCGGGTCGGTCTCGGCAACGAGCTGCTAGGCCAGGTGGTCGTGACACCGGCGTGTGGTTTGGCCGGTCGCAGCCCCGCGCAGGCGCTCGCGATCCAACGACTGACGCTGCAGGGCGCCCAGTTCCTCAACGACGAATCGGCATAAGTGGCAGTCCAATTCGTCTTGTCCCAATCCTTGATCTGCGGTGGTACCGACCGCAGACTGGCTTCATGCAGTGGGCCGCCTACCGACGCACAGAGGTACAGATTCGAAACTGGGACCCCGTCACGCGCGAAGTCTTCGGTTTCGTGCGCGACCAGATCATCGGGGTGCATCCACGAGCCGGTGTCGAACACATCGGGAGCACGTCGGTGCCCGGACTCGCCGGCAAGAACACCGTCGATGTGATGGTCCTGCCGCAGTCTGTCGGTGAGATATCTCCGGCGACATCCGCGCTCGAGGGCCTCGGTCTCTGTCATGCGCGCGGATCTCGGGCGGAGCGTCCGTTTCTTCTTGGCGCGGTGACGGATGACGACGGGAACGCCCACTTCGTTCATATTCACGTCGTCGTCGCCGGTTCGGACGAAGCGACAACGCAACGCGGGTTCGCCGCGGCCCTGCGAACGGATCCGACGCTCCGATTCGATTACGCGGCAGTGAAGAAGCGGGTTATCGACGCGGGAGTCGTCGATCCGCTGCGCTACTCGATGGACAAGGGTGACTGGGTGGTGGATGCCTTGAGGCGTCTCGGTCTGCCGCCGCTGCCCGACGATGGCCCACCTCCGCCGAACTGTCGCTGAGTCGTGTGGGGTGTGCATTCACCGCGGATCCTGAGGGTGAAGGTCTGTCACTTCGTGGTCTCAGGTCCGAACGAAAGTCGCCGATGCGGTCAATTTGTGTGCCACTTCCGTCACACTGGTCTGTCTGGTCACGTGCGTCACCCGTAAGTCGCCGATGCGGCGAGTTGGTCACGTGCGTCACCCGTAAGTCGCCGATGCGGCGGCTTGTTCGTGGGGTCGTCGCGGAAGTCGCCGATGCGGCGAGTCGGTCCTGGGGTCGTGGACATCGACGCGGCACTCGCCGCGGCGGTTCGACACCGCACTCACCGAGGTGGCTCGCAGTGGCAGGTGACAGTGACCTGTCGGTGGTGTGCGAGAAGATGGCGGCGTGACTGAGACCGACATCCCGGCCGACGCCCGACACGAGTGGACCGACCTGGCCGAACAGGTGCGCGCTCATCAGTTCGCGTATCACGTCAAGGATGCTCCGACGGTCAGCGACGGGGAGTATGACGTGCTGGTCCGCCGGCTGAACGACCTCGAGGATGCCCATCCGGGCCTGCGCACGCCGGACAGTCCGACCCAGCAGGTGGGCGGTATGTCGTTCAACACCGATTTCGCCGCGGTGCGCCATGTCGAGCGCATGCTCAGCCTCGACAACGTCTTCACCGCCGAAGAACTCGCTGCGTGGATCGCTCGTGTAGAGCGCGATGCCGGGGGTGCCGAGCTGCACTTTCTGTGCGAGCTCAAGATCGACGGCCTGGCGATCAACCTGCTCTACGAGAACGGCCGTCTGGTGCGCGGAGTGACTCGCGGCGACGGCACGACGGGGGAGGACGTCACCTCCAATGTCCGCACCATCGAAGGCATTCCGGAGCAGCTGCACGGTGACGACCTGCCCGAGCTGGTCGAGATCCGCGGCGAGGTCTTCATGGGAATGGCCGACTTCGAGCAGCTGAACGCCGACCTGGTCGAGGCCGGCAAGGCGCCCTTCGCCAACCCCCGCAACACCGCCGCCGGGTCACTGCGGCAGAAGGACCCGCGGGTCACGGCCGGCAGAGCGCTGCGCATGCTCGTGCACGGCATCGGTGCGCGTCGCGGGTTCGAGATCGAGCGGCAGTCGCAGGCCTACGAGCTGTTGAGCGCCTGGGGCCTGCCCGTCACGACACACGCGCGGGTGGTCGGCACGGCCGCCGAAGTGCAGGCCTATGTCGAGTGGGCGGGTGCCAACCGGCACGCCGTCGAACACGAGCTCGACGGGGTCGTGGTCAAGGTCGACGAGATCGCGGTGCAGCGAGCGATGGGTGCCACCTCGCGCGCGCCGAGGTGGGCGATCGCCTACAAGTACCCGCCGGAGGAGGTCAACACCAAGCTGCTCGACATCGCGGTCAACGTCGGCCGCACCGGCCGCGTCACGCCGTACGGCGTCATGGAGCCGGTTGTCGTCGCAGGTTCAACGGTCGCCAATGCCACGTTGCACAATGCCTTCGAGGTCAAGCGCAAAGGTGTGCTGATCGGCGACACGGTGGTGCTGCGCAAGGCCGGTGACGTCATACCCGAGATCGTCGGCCCCGTCGTCGACCTGCGCGACGGCAGCGAGCGCGAGTTCGTGATGCCGACGCACTGCCCGGCCTGCGGCGCACAGTTGGCATACGAAAAGGACGGCGACAAAGACATCCGCTGCCCGAATGCGCGAACCTGCCCGTCGCAATTGCGCGAGCGGTTGTTCAGTCTGGCCGGCCGCGGTGCGTTCGACATCGAGGCACTGGGCTGGGAAGGCGCCATCGGGCTGCTCGAATCCGGCGTGCTGAGCGACGAGTCCACGCTGTTCCGGCTGACCCGCAGCGAGCTGTCGCGGGTGCCGGTCTACACCCGCGCCGCCAAGAAGACCGACCCCGAAGACGAGGTGTATGACGCAAAAATCCTCTCCGCCAACGGTGTTCGACTGCTTGACAACCTCGAGGCCGCCAAGCAGCAGCCGCTGTGGCGCGTCATCGTCGCGTTGTCGATCCGCCATGTCGGCCCGACGGCGGCACGTGCGCTGGCCGCGGAGTTCGGATCCATGGACGCGATCCGTGCCGCCACCCGTGAGCAGTTGGCAGCGACCGACGGCGTGGGCGACATCATCGCGCAGGCCGTGATCGAGTGGTTCGAGGTCGACTGGCACGAGCAGATCGTGCAGCGCTGGGCACAGGACGGCGTGCGGATGGCCGACGAGCGCGACGAGTCGATCGAGCAGACTCTCGAGGGGCTCACCGTCGTGGTGACCGGCTCGCTCGAGGCGTTCTCCCGGGACGAGGCCAAGGAAGCGATCCTGTCGCGGGGCGGAAAGGCGGCTGGTTCGGTCTCGAAGAAGACGTCATACGTGGTGCTGGGCGCCAATGCCGGCTCCAAGGCGGACAAGGCCGAGCAACTCGGCGTGCCCACCCTGGACGAGGCCGGCTTCGTGCAGTTGTTGCAGGACGGTCCGGCGCCCGCGCCGCAGGAGGACTGACGGCGCGGGCGGCGTGCGGCGTCAGCTGTCGGCGGTGACGGTGTCGGCAGTGCGCTTGCCGCGCGCGGCCACGATCGCGCGGTATGCCGCGACGATCATGTCGGCGCATTCGTTGAGTTCGAGTGCGGGAGTGTTGACCTGCAGGTCGTACAAGCGCGGGTCGTCGATGTCGCGGCCGTAGAGGTGGTGGGTGTACTTCGCGCGGGCCCGGTCGACCGCGGGCATCTGTCGGCGAGCGGTCTCTTCGTCGACGCCCATATAGCGCACTGCGCAGGCGACGCGTTCGTCCGGATCGCCATACAGCCGGATCTTGAAGATCTCCTTGTTGTCGTGCAGGGCCGAGGCACCGGCGCGGCCGAGGATCACGGCGCCGTCGGTGAGGGCTTCGTTCATGATCTTCTCGGCCTCGCGGCGGAACTCCGTCGGATCGCTGATCGCGAAATCCTGATTTCCGACGACGGTGTCCGCCATCGGCGCGAGGGCCGCGAAGAATCGGTCGGCGAAGGTCCGTTTCCGCTCGCCCTCCTCGGCCTCGTTCACCGAAACGTCGAGATCGGCCGCGATCTTGGCGCTGATCGCGCGGTCGAGCAGTTGAAAGCCCAACTGCTCCGCCACCAACGGTGCGACCTGCTCCCCGCCGGCGCCGTACGCCGAGGAGATGGTGATGCCTGGCATGCTTCCTCCTTAAGTTAGAAAAGCTATCTAAATGCATTTCTACCACTTCCGGCCGCGGAATGCCGCACCGGGCGAACGTGTTGACCTGCCCATGAGTGCGAGTGACGTGACGATCTTCTGGCGGCCGGGCTGCCCGTATTGTTCCAGTCTCAAAGGCATCGTGGGCAAACGCGGCGACAAGGCGCAGTGGCGCAACATCTGGGAGGACCCGGACGCTGCGGCATACGTGCGCAGTGTCAACAACGGCAACGAGGTCGTGCCGACGGTCGTCATCGACGGCACCCCGCACACCAACCCGAACCCGATGCTGGTGCGCGCAGCACTCGGCGACTGAGATGCAAGCCGGCGCCGTCCGCACGGGGACAAGCCCCATCGGGGTCAGCGCCCCGGCCGGCTGCCCATAGACTTTCGAGCATGTCTGCGCTGTCCCGCGACGAGGTCGCCCACGTCGCCATGCTCGCCCGAATCCAGTTGTCCGACGCCGAGTTGGACAAGCTCGCCGCCCAGTTGGACCAGATCGTCGGCTTCGTGGCCACAGTCGGTGAAATCGCCGCCGACGACATCCCGCCGATGTCGCACCCGCTGCCGCTGGTCAACGTGACCCGCGCCGACGAGGTGCGCCCGAGCCTGACCGCGGACGCGGCGCTCGCAGCGGCACCGCATGCCCAAGCCGGCCGCTTCGCGGTGCCGCGCATCCTGGACGAAGAGTGAGTGAAGACGCACCGATGACCGACTACACCCGATCCACCGCTGCCGAGATCGCTGCCGCGATCGCCTCCGGCGAGACCACCTCGGTCGCCGTGACTCAGGCGCACCTCGACCGAATCGCCAGTGTTGACAGTGCTGTTCACGCCTTCCTCGAAGTTGACGCAGAGGGTGCCCTGGCTGCTGCCAGGGCGGTCGACGATGCCTTTGCCGCGGGCCAGTCGCTCGGACCTCTCGCCGGCGTGCCGATCGCCGTCAAGGATGTCGTGGTCACCAAGGGCCTCACGACCACGGCCGGCAGCAAGATCCTGCAGGGCTGGGTCCCGCCGTATGACGCCACCCTGGTCACCCGCCTGCGCGCCGCCGGCATGCCGATCCTGGGCAAGACCAACATGGACGAATTCGCCATGGGCAGTTCGACCGAGCACTCGGCATACGGACCGACCCACAACCCGTGGGATCTGGAGCGCATCCCGGGTGGATCCGGCGGAGGCTCGTCCGCCGCGGTCGCCGCCTTCGAGGCGCCGCTAGCGATCGGCACCGACACCGGTGGCTCGATCCGCCAACCCGCCGCAGTGACGGGCACCGTCGGCACCAAGCCCACGTATGGCGGTGTCTCGCGTTATGGCCTCATCGCGCTGGCCAGCTCGCTGGACCAGGCCGGCCCGTGCACCCGATCGGTGCTCGATGCCGCCCTGCTGCACGCGGTCATCGGCGGACACGACGTGATGGATTCCACGTCCATCGACGCGCCGGTCCCGCCGGTGGTCGAGGCGGCCACGCGCGCCGACGTCTCCGGCATGAAGATCGGTGTCATCAAAGAGATCTCCGGCGAGGGATTCCAGCCCGGCATCAAGAAGCTGTTCGACCAGTCCGTGCAGCTGCTGGTCGACCGTGGTGCAGAGGTCGTCGAGGTCAGCTGCCCGAGTTTCGAGAAGGGTCTGGCGGCGTACTACCTGATCCTGCCCAGCGAGGCGTCCTCGAACCTCGCCAAGTTCGACGCCATGCGTTACGGCCTGCGGGTCGGGCCGGAGGGTGTCGACAGCCCGAGCGCCGAGCAGGTCATGGCCGCGACGCGCGACGCCGGTTTCGGCGACGAGGTCAAGCGCCGCATCATCCTGGGCACCTACGCCCTGTCGGCGGGTTACTACGACGCCTATTACGGGCAGGCGCAGAAGGTCCGCACCCTGATCGCGCGCGACTTCGAGCGCGCCTTCGAGCAGGCCGACGTGCTGGTCACGCCGACCGCACCGACCACTGCGTTCAAGCTGGGCGAGAAGCTCGACGATCCGATGGCGATGTACCTCAACGATGTCGCGACGATCCCGGCGAACCTGGCCGGGGTGCCGGGCATGTCGCTGCCCAACGGTCTCGCGGACGAGGACGGTCTGCCCAGCGGCTTCCAGATCCTGGCCCCTGCGGCCAAGGACGAGCGGCTCTACGAAGTCGGCGCCGCACTCGAAGCCGCCCTGCTCGCGCAGTGGGGCGGACCGATCCTCGACAAAGCGCCGGCACTCGCCGGGAAGGCAGGAATGTGATGGCCGACGCAGTGGTCGACTACGACGAGGCGCTTGCGACATACGACCCGGTGATGGGACTCGAGGTGCACGTCGAGCTCGGCACCGCGACCAAGATGTTCTGCGGGTGCGCGACCGGATTCGGGGCCGAGCCCAACACCCAGGTGTGTCCGGTCTGTCTGGGGCTGCCCGGCGCGCTGCCGGTGGTCAATGCGACGGCCGTGGAGTCGGCGATCCGCATCGGGCTGGCGCTGAACTGCCAGATCGCGCAGTGGTGCCGGTTCGCCCGGAAGAACTATTTCTATCCGGACATGCCCAAGAACTTCCAGACCAGTCAGTATGACGAGCCGATCGCGTTCGAGGGCTATCTCGACGTCGAACTGGCCGACGGGTCCACCTTCCGCGTCGACATCGAGCGCGCGCACATGGAGGAGGACACCGGCAAGTCGCTGCACGTCGGTGGATCCACCGGCCGGATCCAGGGCGCGGAATACTCCCTGGTCGACTACAACCGTGCTGGCATCCCGCTCATCGAGATCGTGACCAAGCCGCTCGTCGGTGCAGGGGAGCGCGCACCTGAGGTGGCCCGCGCGTATGTCGCCGCGCTGCGCGATCTGCTCAAGGCCCTCGACGTCAGCGACGTGAAGATGGAGCAGGGCTCGATGCGCTGCGACGCCAACGTCTCGTTGATGCGCAAGGATGCCGACGCCTTCGGCACCCGCACCGAGACCAAGAACGTCAACTCGCTGCGCTCGGTCGAGCGCGCGATCCGTTACGAGATCAGCCGCCAGGCGGCGCTGCTCAACGACGGGCACAACATCACCCAGGAGACCCGGCACTGGCACGAGGACACCGGCATCACCACCTCGGGCCGGCCCAAGTCCGACGCCGACGACTATCGGTATTTCCCGGAGCCCGATCTGGTGCCGGTCGCGCCCGCGCGCGAGCGTGTCGAGGAGCTGCGCACCACCCTGCCCGAGCCTCCCGCCCAGCGGCGCAAGCGACTCCAATCCGACTGGGGTTACAGCGATCTGGAGATGCGCGATGTCATCAACGCCGGCGCGCTCGAGTTGATCGAACAGACCGTGGCCGAAGGCGCGACCCCGGCCGCTGCCCGCAAGTGGTGGACCGGTGAGCTCGCGCGTCGCGCGAATGTCGAAGGGCGCAGCGTCGACGACTTCGGCGTGACACCGGCATACATCGCCGAACTCGACGGCATGGTGCGAGGCGGCCGTCTCAACGACTCGATGGCCCGCCAGGTGCTCGAGGGAGTGATCGACGGCGAGGGCTCGCCGACGGCCGTGGCCGACGCCCGCGGGCTCGAACTCGTGCAGGACACCGGCGCGCTCGAGGCCGCCGTCGACGCGGTGATCGCGGCCAACGGCCCCATCGCCGACAAAGTGCGCGAGGGCAAGCTCAACGCTGCGGGCGCCCTCATCGGACAGGTGATGAAGGAGATGAAGGGCCAGGCCGACGCGGCCAAGGCGCGCGAACTCATCCTGGCCAAACTCACGTCCTGACGGGTACCGGCTTCGGCCCCACTCGCTCTCAGCGACCCTGCTTCTGCCGCGCACGATGACGACATCGTGCGCGGCAGAAGTCGTCTCAGTCGCGGTTGCTACGGTCGATGACCATGGCGATCGTCTCCGTCCCGCAGCAGAACTGGGCCCACGAACTTGCCGACATCGACGGATGCGAATTCGTCGTCTGGGATTTCAAGAGCGATCCGCCACGTCGCGACATCGACGTGGTCGTGCCGCCATACCTGAGCAAGCCGACGATCCTTGCCCGGCTGGCCGATGTGCCGGGGCTGCGCGCGGTGCAACTGGTCACCGCCGGCTACGAACACGCCCTGCACTATCTGCCGCCGGGTGTGCAGTTGGCCAACGGCCACGGGATTCACGACACGTCGACCGCCGAACTCGCGGTCACCCTCGCGCTCGCGTCGCAGCGGGGGATCCCGCAGGCGGTGCACGCCCAGGACGACGGCGACTGGTTACGTATGGCGGGTCGCCCCTCGCTGGCCGACCGTCGCTGCCTGATCATCGGGTACGGCGCGATCGGTCACGCGATCGCGCGACGACTGCTGGCCTTCGAAGCGCACGTCACGGCGGTCGCCTCACGAGCACGCGCGGGCGACGAACTGGTCGAATCGGTGCACGGAATCGACGAATTGGCCACTCTGCTGCCGGACGCGGAGGTGGTCTTCCTCATCGTGCCGCTGACCGACGCAACGCGCGGTCTGGTGAATGCGGAGTTCCTCGCAGCGCTGCCGGACGACGCATTGGTGGTCAACGTCGCCCGCGGCGGCGTGGTCGACACCGAGGCACTGATCGCGGCCTGCGCGAGTGGCCGGGTGCGGGCGGCACTGGACGTCACCGACCCCGAGCCGTTGCCTGCGGACCACCCGTTGTGGCACACGCCCGGTGTGCTCGTCACCCCGCACGTGGGTGGCGCGAGCACGGCATTCGAGCCGCGGGCCCTCGCGCTGTTGCGTCGCGAGTTGACGGCCTTCGCGGCCGGTGAGGAGTTGCGCCACGTCGTCGCGGTCGGTGGCGAGTGACCCGCGCGATCGTCGCGTGACCGCTTTTCCCACGTTGACCTGGCAGAAGGTGTCCTTCTGAGGCCGTCATAACGACATCTGCCGCCAGGTCAACGCTCGCGAAGCGGCCGCAACGCGACGGCCGGACGACGCCCGACCGACCGATCGTCACAGCAGGCTGACATGCTTCGCACATGAGCTCCGCACCCCGCCGACTCGTCGTCATACGGCATGCAAAGGCCGCCGCACCCGACGGCTCCGACCACGAGCGACCGCTCGTCGACAGCGGCATCGCCGACGCCACCGCGCTGGGCCACTGGCTGCGCGAGCGGACCATCGTCGCCGACGTCGTGCTGTGCTCCACCGCCGTCCGCACCCGTGAGACCTGGGCAGCGATCGTCGCCGCCAGCGGCGAGGGCGCGCTGGTCGCGCACGACCAGCGGATCTACAACGCGTCCGTCGACACACTGTTGTCGGTGGTGCGCGAGGAGGCCGGTCACGCCCGCACGGTCGTGCTCGTCGGCCACTCACCCGGCATACCCGGCCTGGCCGCAGTGCTCAGCGAGGGCCAGCCGTATGACGATGCTACGCGCGCCGTCGAGTCGGGCTTCCCCACGTGCACGGCCGCAGTCATCGAGGTCGACGTGCCGTGGTCCAAGCTGTCCGCGGGCACCGGCCGGGTCGTCGCCGTGCACACCGCTCGCGCCGACGATTCCGCCTGATGGGATAGCAGTCCCATAGTTCGGACACTCTCGTAGACTGGTGCGATGCCAGCTCTGAGGTCCCGCACCACCACCGTCGGCCGCGCAGCATCGGGCGCCCGCTCGCTCTGGCGAGCCACCGGAATGACCGACAGCGATTTCGGCAAACCCATTGTGGCCATTGCGAATTCGTACACACAGTTCGTTCCGGGCCACGTGCACCTCAAGAACATGGGCGAGATCGTCGCCGAGCAGGTGAAGGCCGCCGGCGGGGTGGCTCGCGAGTTCCACACGATCGCCGTCGACGACGGCATCGCCATGGGTCACGGCGGCATGCTCTACTCGCTGCCCAGTCGCGAGATCATCGCCGACTCGGTCGAATACATGGTCAACGCCCACACCGCCGACGCGCTGGTGTGCATCTCCAACTGCGACAAGATCACCCCGGGCATGCTCAACGCCGCGATGCGGCTGAACATCCCGACGGTCTTCGTGTCGGGCGGCCCGATGGAGGCCGGCAAGACAGTGTCGGTCGACGGCGTCGTCCACCCGTCCTCGGATCTGATCACCTCGATCTCGGCGTCGGCCAATGACAACGTCGGTGACGAGGCGCTGGACGAGGTCGAGCGCAGTGCCTGCCCCACCTGCGGCAGCTGCTCGGGGATGTTCACCGCGAATTCGATGAACTGCCTGACCGAGGCCCTCGGTCTGGCGCTGCCCGGCAACGGCTCGACCCTGGCGACCCACGCCGCGCGCCGCGCGCTGTTCGAGCGCGCGGGGCGCACCGTCGTCGAGCTGGCCAAGCGCTACTACGGCGAGGACGACGACTCGGTGCTGCCGCGCAACATCGCCACGACCGCGGCCTTCCGCAACGCCATGGCGCTCGATGTCGCCATGGGCGGGTCCACCAACACCGTGCTGCACATTCTGGCCGCCGCCCAGGAGGGTGAGGTCAAGGACTTCGACCTGACCACCATCGACGCGATCAGCCGACGCGTGCCGTGCCTGTCCAAGGTCGCGCCGAACTCGTTCTTCCACATGGAGGACGTGCACCGCGCCGGAGGCATCCCCGCCATACTCGGCGAACTCCGTCGCGCCGGGCTGCTCGAGGACGGTGTCCACACCGTGCACTCGCCGTCGATGGAGCAGTGGCTCGACGACTGGGACGTCCGCTCAGGGTCGGCCACCGAAGAAGCGATCGAGTTGTTCCACGCAGCTCCCGGCGGCGTGCGCACGGTCGAACCCTTCTCGACGCAGAACCGCTGGTCCGATCTCGACACCGACCAGGCGGACGGGTGCATCCGCGACCTCGAGCACGCCTACACCGTCGAGGGCGGCCTCGCGGTCCTGCGCGGCAACCTCGCCACCGACGGCGCGATCATCAAGACCGCGGGCGTCGAGGAGGAGTTGTGGCACTTCCAAGGCCCGGCTCGGGTCGTGGAGTCGCAGGAGGAGGCCGTGTCGGTGATCCTCGGCAAGAAGGTGCAGCCGGGCGAGGTCCTCGTCGTGCGTTACGAAGGACCTGCGGGTGGCCCGGGCATGCAGGAGATGCTGCACCCGACGGCCTTCCTCAAGGGCGCCGGCCTGGGCAAGGTGTGCGCTCTGGTGACCGACGGTCGGTTCTCCGGTGGGTCCAGCGGGCTGTGCGTCGGTCACGTGTCGCCGGAGGCGGCCGCGGGCGGCGCCATCGGGCTGGTGCAGGACGGCGACCAGATCCTCATCGACGTGGTCTCGCGGACGCTGAAGGTGCTGGTCGACGACGACGAACTCGACCGTCGGCGCACCGCGATGGAAGCCTCGCCCCGCCCGTGGCAGCCGGCCGATCGCGAGCGTCAGGTCAGCAAGGCACTGCGTGCGTATGCCGCGCTCGCCACCTCCGCCGACGTGGGAGCCGTGCGCCGGGTGCCGTGACCGCGTCGCGCGTCCGTGGGCGCGCGATCGTCACGAACGCCCAGCCATCACGAACCGCCCACCCATCACGAACGCTCGGGCGATCACAACCGTTCGACCACCATCGCCATCGAGACGCCGAGCGCTGCCGGGATGACCAGCAGCGCGTAGCGTCCGCCGGTGCGGCCGAGCAACTCCAACGCGTTGGCCAGGATGATGCCGCCGCTGGCGCCCAGCGGGTGCCCCAGTGCGACGGCGCCGCCGCGGATGTTGACCTTCTCGGAGTCGATGCCGAGTTCGCGGATGAGCACCAGCGGTGTCACGCAGAACGACTCGTTGAACTCCGCGACGTCCACCTGTTCCAGGGCGATGCCCGCCACAGCCAGCGCCCGACGTGCGGCCTCGACGGTGCCGTCCAGTCCCGGTGACCGGACCGCGCTGCGCGCCCACCCGGCGATGCGCCCGATCGGGGCATGCCCGACTGCTGCCTCGGCGGATTCGCCCCCGATCAGGGCGGCGGAGGCTCCGTCGCACAGCTGTGGTGCGGTCGCGACTGTGTGCAGCCCGACGGCTGGTCGGGTGAACCCCGGGAACCGTCGCTCGACGCGATCCCACAACGGGTCGTCGGTGAACAACGGAGCCAAAGCTGCCAGCGATTCGAGGGTGGTGTCGGCCCGGGCGCCCTCGTCGGCGGCCAGCACCACATCTGCGTCGACGGTGACCGGGATGACCGACTCCCACACCGGGCTCGCCGCGGATCGCTGGTGCGAGCGCAGTGCCCATTGATCGAGCTCGTCCCGGGTGAGCCCGTATCGGGCCGCGGTGAGGTCGGCCGACACGCCGATCGTCACGAAGCCGGATCGCTCACCGAGATCGTCCTCGATCGCGAACGCCGGCCGGTCGGCGAACATCGGGACTCGCGACATGGATTCAGCGCCGCCGGCGACCACCAGCTGCGTCATACCTGCCCGGATGTGAGCCGCGCCCGTGGCGATCGCGTCGAGACCGGAGGTGCACATCCGCGACACGGTGCCGCCGGGCACACTGTCCGGCCAGCCGGCGCACATCACCGCCAGCCGGGGGAGGTCGCCGGCCTGTTCGCCATACACGGTGCTCACGCCGGCAAGCACGTCGTCGACCTCGCCCGGCTGCAGCCCACGGCGCACGAACTCTCGCAGCAGACCCGCGAACAGCTCGTATGACGGGACTTCCGCCAGCGTGCCGCCGGTTCGCCGGACGCGCCCACGGGGCGTCCGGATGGCGTCGTAGACCAGAGCTTCGGGCATTGCGGTCGTGCCTTTCTGTGCGAGGGGCCGGCGTGCTCAGCGCTGCGACGGCGAGGTGAGGTCGTCGACCCGCCGGGGTGGGCGTGGGAAGAACCCGCTGGTGCGGGCGGCATATGCCTCGAAGGCGGCGCCACGGCTGCGGCGCATGCCCTTCTCGGTGAGCTTCTTGCCCCCGAGCGAGACCAGGCAGTACGCCATCAGGACGGGTGAGAAGACCGTGAGCAGACCCCACCAGCTGCCGAGTGCGAACAGCCAGAACGCGCACCACACGCAGGCGTCGCCGAAGTAGTTGGGGTGTCGCGTCCAGGCCCACAGGCCGCGGTCCATGATCCGGCCCTTGTTCGCCGGATCGGCCTTGAAACCGGACAGCTGCCAGTCGCCGACGGACTCGAAGAGGAACCCGATCAGCCAGACCACAAAGCCGATCCCCTCGATCGCACCCAGGCCCCGCGATTCGTACATCGCCAGTTGCACCGGCACCGAGATGCACCACATGAGCACACCCTGCTTGCCGTAGATGTTGCGGATCAGCCAGAAATATCTGTTGCCGGTCTGGTGGCGCAAGAAGGCGGTGTAGCGCTTGTCCTCGCCCTTGCCCAGATTGCGGCGGGCCAGATAACCGCCGAGGCGCAGCGCCCACACGCAGGTGGTGATCAACACCAGCAGCCGGCGCGCCTGCGAGCCGCCGGTGCCGATCGACATCAGGTAGGAGCAGACCGCGACGACGGCGAAGCCAGGACCCCAGAAGATGTCGATGAACGAGTGGTCGGATCGCTTCACCGAGATCGACATGACCAGCCCCAGCACGACGGCGAGAACGCCGGCGGTCATCACGAGGTTGAGCCCGAAGCGAGCCAGATCGACGCTGCCCATGGATTTCCTTCCCCAGCTGTTGTCGTGGACCGGGACCGCAGTTACTCTGCTAACTGTAGTTCCAAGGAACGTTTCTACCCGCCGCCAGGGCAGCTTGGCAAGGGTCGGCACCCTTCTCCCGAGACGAGGAATCCTCAGATGACCTACAAGGCGATCCAGTGGGCGACCGGCGCGATGGGTCGGGCGGTGCTGCGGACGATGATCGACCATCCGGACGTCGAGGTCGTCGGCGTCTACACCTACAGCCCGCAGAAGGTGGGCCAGGACATCGGTCTGCTGGCCGGTCGCGCGGAGACGGGTGTGCTCGCCACCGACGACCTGTCGCAGATCCTTGCCCTGGATGCCGATGTGGTCGTGCACGCCGGCATGCTCAAGCCGTACACCGACCACACCGACGACTTCGTGCCCCTGCTGGAGTCTCACAAGAACGTCATCTGTCTCAACGGCTACAGCAATCCGGCGTACTGGGACCAGGAACACTCCCGCCGGATCGCCCAGGCCTGCCTCGACGGCGACGCGTCCTTCATGGGTGCGGGCATGAACCCGGGCGTGGTGGTCGAGCAACTGGCTGCCACCGCCAGCGGCCTGTGCAGCCGGGTCGACACAATCCGGATCACCGAGTGCTTCGACGCTGCGGAGATCCGCAATCCGCACTACCTGTTCGAGATGCTGGGTTTCGGCGGTTCGGTCGACAACGATCCGAACGACCCGGCCTGGGGGCCGACTGCTGCGCTGAACCCGATGTACGAGGAGACCGTCTCGGTGCTGGCCGCTCGGCTCGGCATGCGACTGGACGCGGTCACGACCGCGCACGAATTCCTGCCCGCGACCACCGATCTGACGCTTCCCGCCGGCCTGGTCGCGCAGGGCACGGTCAGCCACACACGGTGGCGGTGGATCGGGCACGTCGGCGGCGCGCCGATGATCGTGCTCACCATCAACTGGTTCGTCGAAGAGGCGCACCTCGGTGGCGACCAAGGGATGTGGACGGTCCAGATCGACGGTCAGCCGTGCGTGACATTGCGCACCGAGGTGACCAAGAACCCGGACGACCACTCACGCATGGGCGCCGAGCAGTACAGCGTGGGTGGTGTCGTGGTCAACGCGCTGCCGTATGTCGTCGACGCTCCCGCCGGCATCGTGATGCGACCGCTGAGCACGCCGTACCGGCACGTGTGGTGACGGTCAGCGCACCGCGCGGTCGTGGCCCAGCCAGTACGGCTCACGCAGGTCGCGCTTGAGGATCTTGCCGGAGGCATTGCGCGGCAGTTCCGGGAGCACGACCACCTCGGTCGGGCACTTGAAGTGCGCCATCCGCTCTCGCGCGAAGGCGACGACATCAGCCGGGTCGAGTTCGCCGCCACTGGCCACCGCGAACGCGATCGGGCGCTCGCCCCAGCGTTCGTCCGGTATGCCGACCACCGCTATGTCGGCGACCTGCGGATGATCTGCCAGCACCGACTCCACCTCGGCCGGATAGATGTTCTCCCCGCCGGAGACGATCAGATCCTTGATCCGGTCGCGGATGTAGAGGAAGCCGTCCTCGTCAAGCGTGCCCACGTCGCCGGTCCGCAGGAACCCGTCGGCGGTGAATGCCTGCTTCGTCGCTTCCGGCAGCCGCCAGTAGCCGGGCGTGACGCTGGGACCGCGCACGACGATCTCGCCCGAGGCACCCGCCGGCAGAAGGCTTCCGTCGAACGGATCACGGATCTGCAGATCGATGCCATCGACCGCCCGGCCCGCCGAGCGCAGTCGCGACAGGTCGCCGTCCGGGCGGTGCTGCTCGGGGCCGAGCAGGGTCGTGACACCGGTGGTCTCGGACAAGCCATACGACTGGAACAACTGAGTGCCGAAGGTCTCGCTGCTGGCACGCACGAGGGCCTCGGAGATGGGGGAACCGCCATACACCAGTTGGCGCAGGGCACTGAAGTCCGCGGCACGCGCCTCCGGCGACTGGGTGAGGATCCGCATGACGGCCGGCACCATCGCCGTGTGGGTCGCGCGGTGCCGCACGAGTTGGTCGAACATGCTTTCCGCGGTGGGTTCACGCGACTGTATGACGGTGCCACCGCGCGACAGTGTCACCATCGCCCAGCCACCACCGGCGATGTGGAAGTAGGGGATGGGCACCAGGCTGCGCGAATCGGAGTCGACGTCGAAATACGACGCGAACGCCGGGACCGCCCACTCCTGCTGCTCGTCGCTGACCAGCACACCCTTCGGTCGGCCGGTGGTGCCGGAGCTGTAGAGCAGGCCGACATACTCCCCCCCGGTCGCATCGCGACCGGGGTCGGTGTCGGCGGCATCCTCGAGCCAGGCGTCGTACCGCGGGCGGCCGGACTCACGAGGATCCGGCGCCGGGGCATCGGCGATCACCACGACCGTCGGGAAGTCCGCAGGCACGAGGTCCGCGAACGTCGCATCGACAACGATGACCGTCGGCTCGCAGTCCTGCACCGCCCACGCAACCTCGGCGGCGCTGAGCCGGAAGTTCAGCGGCACCATGACCGCCCCGGCCTTGAGGCAGCCGAGGTAGACCTCCCAGAAGGCGGTCGAGTTGCGGTCGATGAAGACCACGCGGTCACCGCGGCCGACGCCGGCTGCGATGAGCGCGTTCGCCACCCTGTTGGACGTGGCGTCGAGCTCGCCGAAGGTCACGGTGCGACTGTCGCCGTCGAGTGCGACCGCCGAGCGGTCGCGCGCGATCGCGTCGCGCAGGATCTGGGCCAGGCTCATGACACGACCCGCACGTGCGGTGCCGCGGCATACAGCGCGTCGATGTCGGCCGACCGGTTGCGGCGGGCCATGGCCTGATTGATGGTGCCCTTGTCCGAGCGTTCGCCCTTGGCGATGTCCGGCGGATCGGTCAGCACCGCCAGCCGGGCAACACGGCCGGCCGATCCGGCTCCCGGCATCTGGCGCACGCGGTCGACGATCCAGTCCAGGGCGTCGTCCGTGCTGTATGACGAGCCGAGCTCCGCCGAGCAGCCTGCCGGATTGAGCCACACCAGCGCGCCGACCTCGGTGTGGTCCTCGCCGCACAGGACGGCCTCGGCCACGACGGGAGAGGTCGCGGCCAGCAGCGCGTCATGAACGAAGCCGCCGCGCACGAAGGTGCCGGTGCTCAGCTTGAACTCCTCGGCCAGCCGCCCGGCGAACACCAGGCCGAGCTCCGGACGGTCGGGGTCGATCCAGCGCAGCGCGTCACCCGAGCGGTAGAAGCCCTCCTCGTCGAAGGCACGGGCTGTCGCCTCGGGATTGTCCAGATAGCCGGACAGCACGAAGTCGGCGTGGAATCTCGCCTCGAAGCGGTCGTCGTCCAGCGGCAGAAGCTTCACCGTCAACCCCGGACAGGGCAGGCCGACGCCGACCTGCGTGGTGGGCCAGGTGATCGACATACAGCCCGCTGTCGACTCGGTGCAGCCGTAACCGGTGGTGAACATGATGCGTTCGCCGACGGTGTGTTCGGCCAGTTGCTGGAAGCGGTCGTAGACCGGCTGGGTCAACCCGGCGCCGCCGTACAGGCACAGCTGCAGGTGTTCGAAAAAGCGGGCGCACAACGCCTCGTCGGCGTCGAGCGCGTCGCAGAGCATGTTGAACGCGGCCGGCACATTTGCGAAGAACAGCGGCTGCACCTCGGCGAGATTGCGCAGGGTGCGACCGAACAACTCGGGAGTCGGGCGACCGTCGTCGACGTAGTACTCCCCGCCGTTGAGCACCGAGCCGATCAGCACCGAGAAGCCGGCGACGTGGCTCCACGGCATCCAGTCCAGGGTGCGCTCGTCCCAGCCGGAGACCTTGGCCAGCAGCGCGTTGGCTCCGGAGAACAACCGGCACCAGCCGAAGTTGGTGTGGACCACGGCCTTGGGCATGCCCGTCGAGCCCGAGGTGAACATGAAACGAAACGGCGCGTGCGGGTCGAGCGCCGCGATGTGTGCCTCGGCATCGGGCAGCGGATCGTGTGCGAGGACCTGCTCCCACGTCACGGTGCCGGCTCCGTCGGTGCTGACGACGGTCGTGCCGGGCGGCAGCACCGATGCGAGGGTGTCCGCGATCGATGTGGCCTGCTCGGCGAAGACGATCGTGGGACGCACGACGTCGACGGCATGGGCCAGCCGCTCCGGGGCGACGAGCACGTGCTGGGCGCTGACCGCACACAACGGCACGCCCGCGACGGCCGCACCGAAGAACATCAGCGCGTGGGCGACGGAGTTCTCGGTCACGATCATCACGCGCTCGTCCGGGTGATCCTGGTCGAGCAGCCAGCCGGCGATCCGCAGGGCCTGGTCGTACGCCTGCTCATACGTGGTCCGCGCCCATTCCCCGCCGGCGTTGCGTTCGGCGATGAGGGTCTGACCGGCGTGGCTGACCGCGCGCTCGGCGAAGCCGGCCGCGAAGGTCACCGGCACCGGCATGCCGGGCGTCGTCGAGCGCAGAAGTATGACGCCGTCCGGTCGGCGTTCGACGTCGAGGCCGACCGGCGGGAACAGTTCGACGGCCCGGAAGTGCGCGGACTCGGTGACGGGCGTGATGGTCGTCATGGCCGTCAGACCAGGGTGAAGGTGATGCCGGGCAGGTCCGGCAGATCCGATCCACCGCTGCTGCGCAGCTGGATGTTCCAGTCGGCCGAGGGTGCGCCGGCGACGAATCGCACGGTCGAGCCGCCGAGGTCGAACGCGGTGGAGTCGCTCGGCTCCACGTCGAGGATCCGGGCCCACAGAGCGGTCATGGATTCCGGGTCGTCGACCGTGATGTCGACCCCGACGATCTCGTCGACGCCGGCACCCGGCTCGGGTCCGGGGTCGACGTCGTCCCAGAACCACACGTCCGGCTCGGGTATGCCGTCCACCTCCAGCAGCAGCCCGACGTCGCGGGGATGCAACTGCAGGACCGTCCGGCCGAAGGCCACGTCGTCGATCGGAACCCGCACACCGGCTTCCGCGCACCGGGCGCGGACCCCGTCGGGGTCGGGGTGCTGCACCGACAAGGTGAATCCACCCCGCGGTCCGGTCTTGGCCAACCAGGCATGCACCGGGCCGGTGGCCTCGATCGGTGCCACGAACTCCAGGTATCGCGTGCTCGACACCGGCATCGTCGCATCAGCCAGGTTGAGTTTGCGCAGCTCCGGGTCGGCGAAACCGGCGCCGAATCCGAAGGCCTGGCGCACCACGGCGACGTCGTCGTTGATGGTGCCGGTCGCCAGCACCACCTGCCGCAGGACAGCCCATGCAGTCACGTCGTACTCCCTTACAGTCCGATGGCGGTGGCCGGGTCGTCGGCGGTCGCCCAGTCCGGTATGGCGCTGCCCGGTGCCCACGTGGAGTGGGTCCCGCTGCTGATGCGCTCGGGCAACTGCACCCGGGCGATGGGTCCATCGGCCAGGCGTGCCGCATCGAAGACCAGACATTCAGAGCAGTCGCGGTTCATGTCCGACACGAGGGTGACCAGGTAGCCGTCGTCCTCACCTGTCGAACCGACGCGCGGCGCCATCGCGGTCTCGCTGGCGAAGACGCCCTCGCCGAACTTGTAGTGCTCCTCGTTGCCGGTCTCGACGTCGTGCTTGACCAGGCCGTTGAACAGGAACCAACCCGGCAGTGCCGTGGCCGCATACGCGTAGCGGTGTCGCCGCCCGCCGTGCAGGCCGTTGATCATGCCGAACTCGCTGGTGGTCTCGGTCAGCCGCTCCTCCCTGGTCTGACCGGTGCGCAGGTTCAGCCGCCACCGGTGCAGCTTCGGGCCCATCAACTCGTTGTCGAGGAACCGGAACATCCGCTGGTAGATCGTGCCGCCGCCCGACGGAGGTTCGGGGTCCATCTGAAAGAACCCGTCGAGCACGATCTCCTCGCCCTCCTCGTAGGCATTGACCCAGTGCAGCACGTATGTCGGATCGGCCTCGAACCACTTGATGTCACTGGTGTTGCCCTTGCGGGGGATCACCGCCAGCCGCGAGGGGATGTCCTTGTGGAAGCGCGCGGCATACTTGCCGGCCGCCAGTGCCTCCGGCTCCCAGAACAGCGGAAGGTCGTTGAGGATCGCGTAGTTCTCGGTGAACGCCATGTCGTGCGGCAGCCGCGGCCCGGGCAGCGGCACGTCGACGTAATGGACCAGGTTGTCTTCGTCGTCGACGACGCCGTAGTGCATGAACGGCGCCTGCGTGGAGTAGTTGAAGAACATCATCTCGCCGGTGTGCTCATCGACCTTCGGGTGCGCGGACACGCCCACGTCGGAGGGGAAGCGCCCGTTCCAGCCGGCCTTGCCGAGGGTCTCCAAGGTGGTGGGGTTGAGCCGGTAGAGGTCGCCGCACTGGTAGAAGCTGGTGAGTGCGACCCCGTTGTGCACCACGACGTCGGTGCTGGAGGAGTCCTTCATCCGGCCACGCGCGCCCCAGCCGGTCTGGGTCGGCGATTTCGCCGGGTCCTCGGCCAGCCCGGACCACAGCGGCCCACCTGCCTTCTGCTCGGCGACGAAGCCGTCGGTGCGCACGAATCTGTTGGAGTAGAACGCTTTTCCGTCGCGGAATCCCACCACGTGGACCATTCCGTCGCCGTCGAACGGGTGATAGATCGACACAGCGGGATGCACCGGGTTCTCGGTGTTGCGCAGGTAGACGCCGTCGAGGTCGGTCGGCAGATCACCGATGACCTCGCAGTCGGCGACGCGGCGCTCGACGGTCTGCGGCCGCCACGGTCCTGTGCGGTAGGGGTGGTCGTCGTCAGCGGGAAGCGTGGACAACGCCCTGCCGAGGACCTCAATCTCCATTGTCTTGACCATGTCTCAGTTCTCCGTTTCCGCTCCGACGACGAAGCTGGCCGTGGTGGTCGAGCTGCCGCCGATGTTCAAGGTCGCGACGCGGCGCGCTCCGTCGACCTGGTAGTCCCCGGCCTGGCCGGTCACCTGCTTGTAGGAATCCAGCAGCATCCGCACACCTGTCGCGCCGACCGGGTGTCCGCCACCGATGAGCCCGCCGCTGGGGTTGACCGGGATCTGGCCGCCGATCTCGAGGTCACCGTTCTCGATCGCCTTCCAGCTCTCGCCGGGACCGGTGATGCCGAAGTGGTCGATCGCGGCGTACTCGGTCATCGAGAAGCAGTCGTGGGTCTCGATCGCGTCGAGATCGAAGACGTCGCTGATCTTCGCCCGGTCGAACGCGTCGCGGATGGTGCGTCGCACATGCGGCAGCACGTAGAGGTCGTCGCCGGACCGCTGCAACTTTTGCGTCAGGGACAGTCCGACGGTCCGGTGACCCCAGCCGAGGATCTGGGCACGCGGCCGCGCAGCGATGTCGGCGTGCGCCGCGAGGTAGCGATCGCTGACCAGCATGACGCCGGCGGCACCGTCGGTGACCTGGCCGCAGTCGGTGCGTCGAACGCGACCCTCGATGCTGGGGTTGGCTGCGTCGTCGTCGGTGAAGCTGGCATCGGTGAAGGTCCAGGACCGTGTCTGCGCAAGGGGATTCGCGCGGCCGTTGCGGGTGTTGAGCTCTGCGATCGCATGCACATGCCGGTCGTCGAGCCCGTACCGACGGTCGTATTCCTCGGCGAGACGGTCGAACATGTGGGGCCACATGAACCTTGCCTGCTGGCCCTCATGACCGATGTGTGCCGCGGCGCCGAGGTAGGTCGCGGACAGATCGCCGGGCACGTTGCGCTCGATCTCGGCGCCGATGACGAGCGCCACGTCATACCTGCCGGCCTCGATCTCGGCCATCGCCGCCAGGATCGCCATCGACCCGGATGCGCAGGCGGCCTCATGGCGCATCGCCGGGAGGCCCCACAAATCGGGCTCGACGGTCGCGGGCATGCCGCCGAGTTGGCCCTGCCCCGTGAACAACTGCCCGAAGGCGTTGCCGACATGTATGACGTCGATGTCGCCGACCGGCACGGGGGAGGCGTCCAGGGTGCCGCGGACGGTTTCGGCGAACAGTTCGGTGATGCCGGTGCCTTCGCGTGCGAGGTTGCGTGCGAAGTCGCTCTGATACCCGCCGAGCACCCAGGTCCGAGTCCCGTGAGCAGCCATCAGTGCCTCATTTCTCGTGTCGATGTTCCTACAGTAAACGAAGTGAGTTGTCGGTGGGGGCGGCTGCCGGAACGAGTCGGAAGTCCACTCCGGACACGGTGACCGACCGAGCCGGTGCCGACGGGTCGGTGAGCGGCAATTCGACTGCAACCAGGCCAGTTTCGGCACTCCGGCACGCGCGAACGAAGCGGATCGTGCGCCCGTCGAGGTCCAGTGTCGTGTCCTGGTTCCGCAGCTGTATGTCGAGGACCGTCGCCCAGGTCTGCGCGACAGTTGGCGGATCCGCCACCGCGATGTCGATACCGGTGACGTCGCCGACGACGTCGGTGCTGCCGATCTCGAAGATGCGCGGGGCCATGTGCCACGAGTCCGCCGGCCGGATCTGGTCCAGTTCCAGCAGCGTGCCGAAGTCGCGCGGATGCCACTGGGTGATCGTGTTGTCCTCGTAGGGCGTTTCGAGCACGGGGGTCAGGTCGAGGGCGGCGGCCCGACGGATCGTCGCGTCGATGTCGGCGACCTGGATCACGACCATGTAGCCGATGTCGCCGCGGTGTGCGACGAGCCGCCCCGGACCGGTGTCGGGGGAGAGCGGCGCGGTGAACTCCAGGTGGGTGCGCCCGATGGTCAGCACCTGGTGCACGAAGCCCAGTTGCGCCATACCCGCTGCGTCGCTGATGCCCTCGCGCAAGCCGAACTCGGCCCTGGCGGTCGCCAGTGTCGTGTCGAGGTCGGCGGCGAGGAAGACCAACTGCCGCAGTGCCGGGAGCGCGGTCACGGCTGAGTCACCTCGGATATGTCGGAGCCTGTCGTCGGATGCTGCTCCTGGCGTGGCAGCACCGGGACGAACTCCGGCTCGTCCCACCACGGGAAGCCGGCGGGCGCGTCGCTCGGCAAACGTCCGGTGAATTCGGGAGGCCGTTTGTCCAGGAATGCCTGGATGCCTTCGGCGACGTCAGGGCCCTGACCCAGGGCGTGGTTCATCGCCGAGTCGACCCGGTGTGCGGCCATCGGATGCTCGGCTCCGCTGACCCGCCAGATCATCTGACGGATCACGCCGACGGCCACGGGTGCGCTGTTGTCGGCGATCTCCCGGGCCAGAGCGTAGGCGGCCGGCAGCAATTCGTCCGCGGGCAGCACCCGGCCGATGAGTCCGGCGGCTGCAGCATCCGCGGCCGGGATCATCCGGCCGGTGTAAAGCCACTCCGCGGCGCGTGAAATGCCGACCCGGCGCGGCAGGAACCACGTGGAGCATGCTTCCGGTACCAGCCCACGACGCGCGAAAACGAAGCCGATTCGGGCAGTTTCGGCGGCGAGCAGGATGTCCATCGGCAACAACATCGTCGCGCCGAGTCCGGCCGCGACGCCGTTGACTGCTCCGATCACCGGTTTGGTGCTGCGGAAGATCTGCATGGTGATCCGGCCGCCGCCGTCGCGGAACTCCTCGACCGGTCCCCACCCGGCGGACTCCGCGTGGAAGGTCCTGGCACCGCCGGACACGTCCGCCCCCGCGCAGAATGCGCGCCCGCGGCCGGTCACCACGATCGCCCGCACCTCGGGATCCTCATCGGCGGCGACGAACGCGGCGACGAGTTCGTCGCGCATGTCAGGGCCGACGGTGTTCATCTGCTCCGGGCGGTTGAGCGCGATCGTGACGATGCCGTCGTCCACCAGATACTCCAGGTGTCGGTAGGCCGGAGCCGGGGCCGAGATCGACGACGTCATACTTCAGTTGTAGCAGTCACTCATGCTGTCGGCAAGGGTCGACGCCGAATGACATCAGGGTCTTCCGCAAGTCATGGTTACTCTGCTAGTTGTAGTGTTAGGCATTCGGATCCGGTTCGCGAAGGGGATGTGTCGGGTGAGAGAAGTGCTGGGCCAGTTGCGTGTGCCGGTGGTTGCCGCACCGATGTTCCTGATCACCGGCCCCGACCTGGTCATTGCGGCCGGTCGGGCGGGCGCACTGGGCGCCTTCCCGGCGCCGAACGCCCGGACCGTCGACGACCTCGACGAGTGGATGTCCACTATTCGCACGGGCTTACGCACGAGCAACGGCGCGACGCTGCCGTGGGCGGTCAACCTGGTGACGCATCGCACCAACGATCGCCTCGCCGCCGACCTCAAGGTCGTCGCCGAGCACCGGCCACCGGTGGTCATCACTGCGCTGGGCTCCCCGAAGCCGGTGATGGAGGTCGTCAAGGGCTACGGCGGACTGGTGATCGCCGACGTCGTCAGCGTGGGCCTGGCGCAGAAGGCGGTCGCTGCCGGGGTTGACGGACTCGCGTGCATCTGCGCGGGCGCCGGCGGGCACACCGGTCACCTGTCGCCGTTCGCTTTCATCAGCGCGGTCCGCGAGTTCTTCGACGGCATCATCGCTGTCGGTGGCGGGATCAGCGACGGCTACGGCGTGGCCGGCGCGGTCACCGCAGGAGCCGACCTGGTGTACGTCGGCACGAGATTTCTTGCAACGACCGAGAGCCTGGCGGTGCAGGAGTACAAGCAGATGGTCGTCGACCACGGACTCGACGACCTGATCGTCAGTTCGGCCGTCACCGGCACGGACGCATCATGGCTGCGGCCGAGCCTCGCCGCCAACGGTTACGACCCGGGCGACATGGGCGCCCCCGCGATCCGCAGTTACAACAGCGGCAGCGACGCCGGCCATAAGCGGTGGAAGGACATCTGGGCAGCGGGGCAGGGCCTGCAGACGATCCACGGGATCGAGCCCGCCGCTGCTGTCGTCGACCGTCTCGAGCGCGAATACCGCGAGGCCATGACCAGACGTATGACGCTGCAGACCCGCGGCGCACCGGCGACATGAAGAAGGGCATCGCATGACCGACGAGCACCGACACGAGTACATCCAGCTCCTCGACCGCATCATCGCCGCAGCCGAATCCGGTGATGCGACAGACATTTTCGAGGTTTACGCTCCGGATGCCCAGATCTGGCACAACCACGACGACCGGGTGCAGACGGTCGAGCAGAACGCCCGGTTGTTGACCCGGATGGCCGAGTGGGTGGCCGACCGGCGCTACACCGACCGTCGCATCCACGTGTTCGAGGGGGGCGTGGTGCAACAGCACGTCCTGCGTGGCACGCACCGCGCGAGCGGCGAGGAGCTGGCCATGAACGCCTGCGTCGTGGCGCTCGTCGGCGAGGACGGGCGGATCACCCGGCTGGACGAGTACATCGACTCAGCCCAGGCAGCCCGTTTCCGGCCGTGAGGTGCCCACCCGACTCCGGCGCATCGCGCGCCGATGGATGAGAGGTCGCAGCCGTGTCCGATGAACTGGTCCTGCGCGACGACGTCGACGGCGTCGCCATACTCACGCTGAACCGGCCGCACCGTCGCAACGCCTGGACGGTGCCCCTGCAGCGCAGGTACTACGACCGGTTGCAGCAGTGCGTCGAGGATGCCTCTGTGCGATGCATCGTCATCACCGGGGCCGGCAGCACGTTCTGTCCCGGCGCCGACACCGAGGAGTTGCAGGTCTACACGCAGACGGGGGAGTTCAACCCCGAGATGGCCGACATCGAGCAACCCGACTGGTATCCCATGACGGTCCCCAAGCCGATGATCGCCGCGATCAACGGCGCCGCAGCGGGTTTCGGCCTCGTGCAGACGATGATGTGCGACGTCCGGCTGGCCGTCCCGGATGCGCGGCTGAGCACGGCCTTCGCACGTCGCGGACTGCCCGCGCTGCACGCTGCGTCATACCTGCTGCCGCGCCTGATCGGGGCGAGCCGCGCGACCGAGTTGCTGGTGTCGGGCCGCACCTTCACGACCACCGAGGCCGAGCGGATCGGACTGGTCCACCGGCTCATCGCGGCACCGGAGTTCATGGCGGAGGTGCTCACCTACGCCCGCGACCTCGCGCTCAACTGCTCGCCGGCGTCGGTGCAGCACATCAAGCAGCAGTTGCGCCAGGGCAGCGAGAGCAGCTTCCTGGAGGTGGTCGCCGATGCCGAGAGACGCGAGCACGCCGCGCTGGCGTCGGTGGACTTCCATGAGGGGGTCATGAGCTTCGTGGAACGCCGCCCGCCGTCCTTCGCGCCGTTGGGGGAGGGCGGGCTGGCGCGTCAGCCGGACTGAACCCACCGGCCGACGTGTGCCGCCCGGTCAGTGCTTGTCCGGCTCGGGCGGCAGGTCCACCCAGGCTCGGCGCAGCGCCGGCTTGTCGATCTTCAGGCTCGCGGTGCGCGGCAGCGCGTCGACGAAGCGCACGCTCGTGGGCTTCTTGTATGACGCGAGCCGGGCGCGCGCCGCCTCGATCACCGCGGCCTCGTCGAGGTCGGCGTCGGTGCGCACCGCCACGGCGACCACGGTCTCGCCCCAGCGCTCGTGCGGTATGCCGAAGACCGCTATCTCCTGCAATCCCGGAACATCCACCATCGCGGACTCCACCTCGGCCGGGAAGACGTTCATGCCACCGGACAGGATCATGTCCTTCGCCCGGTCGGTGACATACAGATAACCGGCGTCGTCCAGTCGGCCCACGTCGCCGGTGCGGATGCGTCCGTCGACGAGCGTCTGCGCAGTGAGGGCAGGGTCGTTGAGATAGCCGAGAAACTGCGTCTCCGAGCTGACGCTGATCTCGCCGGTCTCACCTGTCGGCAGTTGCGCACCGTCGCGGTCGATGATGCGCACGTCCGCCAGATGCATCGGCCGACCGGCACTGGCGTAGATGTCGTCGGCGCGGCAGTCCGCGGACCAGTCGTCCGGCTCGGTGGTGGTGACGGGTGCGCCGGTCTCGGTCATTCCGTAGCACTCGACCATGCGGGCGCCGATGAGTTCGACGGTGCGGCGCAGGGTGAGCGGCGGAATCTGCGAACCGGAATGCAGCACCGAGCGCAGCGTCCGCAGCACCTCCGGCCGTCGGTGGATCTGCTCGTTGAAGTCGCCCGCCAGCGGAGTGGGCACGTAGGTCGACATCGACGACTGCTGAATCATCCGTGAGATCCACTCGTCGGCGTCCAGTCCGGCCATGAACGACACCTCTCCGCCGAGATAGAGCGTCGGCAGCAGCACGCCCCAGATGCCCGAGACGAACGACAACGTCCCGGTGAACGCCGTGCGATTGCGCGGTCGGAACTCGAAGTGCACCGGCATGTGCCGGATCGTCCGCGACAGTGAGCGCTGCGTATGCACGACGCCCTTGGGGCGGCCGGTCGTTCCGCTGGTGTAGCCGATGATCGTGAGGTCGTTCGGATCGGTCCCGCCGGCGGCGTCGGGTGCCACCGGCCGGGCAGCCTCCAGAAAATTCGACCAAAGGTGGTGTCCGGCCGCGACGGGTTCGCCGATCGCGATCACGGCCGGGATGTCACCGAGTGCGTCGATCGCGGAGACCGATTCGCCGACGCCGTCGGTGTAGACGAAGCCACGGGCACCGGCATCGGCGAGCACTGCCTGCACCTCACGGGCGGCCCACCGGTCGTTGACGTGCACGGCGGCGAATCCTCCGATGAGGCAACCGAGGTAGGCCTCCACGGATTCGAACCGGTCGGTGAGCATCAGCGCCACCGGGTCGCCCGGCCGCAGGCCCGATCCGCGCAGCGCATTGGCGAATCTGTTGGCGTGGTCGAGGAGTTCGCGGTGCGTACGTATGGCGTCGGCCATTCGCAGCGCGGGCCGGTCGCCGCCGCGTCGTAGTGATGCGGCCAGCATCGCGCCGACGGTGTCGTCGACGATCATGCGGTCTGCCGCTGCACGTCGTCGCGCAGCTGACGCTTGAGGACCTTGCCCACCGGATTGCGGGGCAGGTTGTCCAGCACGATGAGTCGCTCCGGCAGCTTGTAGCTGGCGATGTCATAGCTGCGCAGGTGTTCGACGAGTTCCGGCAGCGTCAGCTCGGCCCCCGGCGTCAGGGCGACCACGGCGCACGCGCGCTCGCCCAGCAGATCGTCGGGGTATCCCACGACGGCCACCTCCGTCACCAAGGGGTGGGCGCCGATCAACGTCTCGAGTTCCGCCGGTGCGATGTTCATCCCACCCCGGATGATCATGTCCTTGGAGCGATCGACATACCGCAGGAACTGGTTCTGCGGACCGTCGATGGCGAACATGTCACCGGTCTTGAGGAATCCGTCCTCGTCGAACGGGTCGGACACGTGCGCGCCGTCCAGGTAGCCCGCGAACAGGCTCGGGCCTTTCAACCGCAGTTCACCAGGTATGCCGGGCTCGTCGATCTCCACGCCGGTCGCGACATCGACCAGTTTGACCGTGGTGGACGCCGCCGCCGGGAACGACCAGACGCGGTCACCGCCATACCTAGGGAAGAATCGCGCACGCTGACCCGGGTCGGTCATCAGCTTCACGTCGGTCATCAGCGAGATGCCCTCGTTGGAACCGAAGAAGTTGATGACGGCGATGCCGTAGCGCTCGTGCCAGCCACGCACCATCCACTCCTGCAGTGGCGCCGAACCCGACCCGATCTGGCGCAGCGTGGAGATGTCGGTCCCCTGCAGGATCTCCTGTCGCTGCAGCAACGTGGCGAGCAGGGCCGGCGGTGCCACCGTGTAGGTGATCCGTTCCTGCTCGACCTGCTGCAGGAAGACACCCAGGTCGAACGGGTGGTGTTGCACCAGCACACAACCGACCCGTAGCCACGGCAGGAACATCCCGTTGATCCCGGCCATGTTGACCATAGGGAACGGGTTGAGCAGGCGTGATTCGCTGGTCAGGTCCGGTGAGTACACCGTGTCCCAGCTCATGATCAGCCACTCGTAGTGGGCTCGCGGAACGCCCTTGGGCCGGCTCTCGGTGCCCGAGGTCCAGCAGATCGTGATGCAGTCGTTGGGGTCGACCGGATGTGCCGCGGCATACGCCTCGACGGCGGCCAGGTCGTCGTCGCCGACACGGCCCAGACCGGTCTCGATCCGGTGAGCGCCTGCGACGGTGGTCGGCCCGTAGTAGAGCACCGTCTGCAGCGACGGCAGGTCGTCGCGTGCCGTGACGACGTCAGCGGCTACCGAGCGGGTCCCGATGCGGTCGGCGGTGAGGAAGGCCTTCGGCTTGCTGAGCGAACCGAGTTCGACGATCTCGTGCCGGCGATATTGCACCGGTAGTGGGGAGACAATGGCGCGCACCCGCCAGGCCGCGAGATAGGCGACGACGAGTTCGACGATGTTGGGCAGTTGCAGCACGATCACATCGCCCTCGCCGATGTCGTGCGCACGCAGCACCGCCGCGAGGGCTTCGACCTCGCGCGCCACGTCGTACCAACTGAGCCGGCGAGCGGGCAGGTCGACCAGATCGGCCTTGTTGAGCGGATCGACGGTGGCGACCGCGTCGCCGCGTTCGGCGACGCGGTCGATGAACAGTTGCTGGACGGTCTCGCCCGTCCACCAGCCCTTGCGGCGGTACTCGTCGATTCGCGACTGGGGGTGCATCTTCCGCGCGGCCATGGTGCAGACCTCTCATTTCTGTTGCCGTGAGCGTGTCACGGGCGTGAGCCTCGTTGGTGAGACTCACGCCCGGACCTGTCGGGTTGCTGCCGGGTCAGCTGGCGCTCAGATCGATGATCCCGCCCTGGGTCGTGAAGGTCTTGGTCGCGGCGTTCCACACCAGCGTCTGGAATCCGCTCATGCCGATGAGTTCGTTCGGCTTGCTGATCCAGCTGATGCCGTTGGGCAGCATCGGGCTGGCGTAGGTCATGTTGCGGGCGGCCCTGATCGCGTTGGCCTGGGTGAGACCGCCGGGCATCTTGGCGGCGAGTTGCAGGGTGTGGATCAGCAGGTCCGCCTGCACCCACCCGGCGACCGCGATCGAGTTGTCTTTGTTCGCGGTGGTGACCTGCGAGAGGTACTCCTTCACCCCGGGGTCGTTGGCCAGTGCCGGGTCGGCGGGGTTCTTCAGGTAGCTGGGCACCACGTTGCCGTTGGCCGCCTCGCCGGCCTGCACATAGCCGGTGCTGTCGGCGCAGTTGCTCGGGTTGAGTACCAGCTTGGGGGTGAATCCCACCCGTTGCAGTGCGGTCACCAGCGGGCCGCACTCGTTGGTGATGCCGGCGTTGTAGACGACCTCCACCTTGCCGGCGGCGAGCTTGGTCGCCGCGGCATTCGGGTCGGTCTCGTCGGCGACGACCGAGATGTCCAGCTTGGTGCCCTTGGCCGCGTTCACGAAGGCCTTGTACTCACCCAGTCCGGACTGCGTCTGGTCCTGGGCGATACCCACGGTCGCACCGCTTGGAAAGCGCGACAGGATGTACTTCACGTCGTACCGCGCCTCCGCCGTGCCGGACGGCAGGAACTGCACCGTCCACGGGTAGTTGGAGATGTCGCGGTACTGCTCGACGGACGAACTCGGGTACAACAGCGGCACGCAGTCGGCGTTCTGCAGATCCGCCATCGCGCCGACGCTGCCGGTGCCGAAGGTGATGAGCGAGTCGACGTGGTCACTTTCGATGAACTGCGTGACATTGGTCTTCGCCATACTCGGCGTGAATTGGTCGTCGAGGTACTTGACGTTGATCTTGACACCGTCGATTCCGCCGGCGTCGTTGAAGGCTTTGATGCGGGCTTTCCAGCCTTCCATGCTGTATTCCACGACTCCGGCGACCGGTCCCGACAACGGCAGGCTGTACCCGACGGTCCACGAGCCGGTGACGACCTTGTTCACGTTCGGGTTGTTGCAGTCACCGGTGTTCACGTTGAATCCTGAGGCGGATCCGGAACCCGATGAGTTGTCGGAGCCTGCCGACGACCCGCTACTCGATGAGGAGGAGCAGGCGGCCATCGTGACGACGGCCACGCTGCTGACCACGGCAACAGCCATCCGTCGGGCCCTGGTTGTTCTCGATGTCATGCCACGGAGCCTTTCTGTGTTGGTGCATCTGCGGGTTGTTGGGAACCGACGAACGGCTCAGGCCTGCGCGGGATGACCCGCAGCCACCGACGTGTCTCGCGGAAGATGAATCCGGAGATGCCTTCGGGGGCGATGAAGATGAGCAGGATGAGCAGAACTCCGAAGATGACCGCGGAGACCTCGCCCTGCCCGAATGACGATGTGTAGTAAGGGATGTAGACGACGGCGAGCCCGCCGAGGATGGGCCCGAAGCGGGTGCCTTGGCCGCCGATCACCAGCCCGGTCAGCAACGAGATCGCGAGCAGCAGAGTGAACGAGTCGTCGGCCACGAGGCTGCCGAGGTACATCGCGAAAAGGCTTCCGCCCATGCCGGTCAACGCTCCGGACACTCCGAAGGACACCGTCTTGACCACTGCGATGTTGACGCCCGAGGAGGCAGCGGCGAGCTCGTTGTCCCTCGTCGCCATGAGTGCCAGGCCGTACCGGCTGCGGATGATGTTGCTCGAAATCAGCAGCACGACGACGAGCACCACGAAGCTCAGCCAGTACAGCCACTGCGACTGCTCGTTGATGTTCAGCCCCGTCCAGGCCGGCGGCCGGAGCTGATTCATCCGGATCGTGAGTCCGAAGGCGCCACCGGTGAGTCCGTCGAACCGGTCGATGACCTCCGGGAAGGACACCCCGAAAGCCAGAGTGGCGATCGCGAGATACAGGCCGCGGATGCGCAGTGCCGGCAGGCCGACGAGCAGGCCGGCGGCGAAGCAGACGACGAATGCAGCCGGGATGGTCGCCACGGGTGACCAGTGGGCGGAGACGATGAGTATGCCGGTGGTGTACGCGCCCAGTCCGAAGAATGCCGAGTGACCCACCGAGATCAGGCCGGTGTAGCCGGTGGCGATGTTGAGCCCGGTGATGGCGATCGCGAAGATCATCACCTGTGTCAGCTGCGCCATCTGGAACTGGCCCACGCCGGAACCGGCGAGCACCACGACAGCGGCGATCACGCACCCGGCCAGCAGCATCAACAGGTGCTGACGAGAGCCACGTTCGACGACGCGGGGGTGGCGCCGGGTGGTCGCCGGGGCGGCGTCGTGTGAGTTCTCGGGCACTGCGACAGCGCTCTGGTCGGCGGGGTCACCAGTGACGGAGGGGCTGGCAGTCATACCCGCTCGATTCGTTGTGCGCCGAAGATGCCGGTCGGTTTGAAGACCAGGACCAGCACGATGATCAGCAGGGCGATGGTCAACTGGAGCGATCCGCCGAGGAAGGTCACGTAGCCGCTGAGCATCGACTCACCGACGCCGAGCGCGAGCCCGCCGACGACTGCTCCGGTGACGCTGTCCAGTCCGCCGAACAGCGCCGCGGCGGACGCCATGATCAGGATGTTGAAAAAGCTGCTCAGTGACAGTTGATTCGGCGGCAGCACCGGGATGAGCAGCACCCCGGCGAAGGCTCCGATGGCGGCGGAGATGCCCCAGCTGACGCTGAGCACCCGGCCGACCTTGACGCCGCTGAGCGCCGCCGATTCCGGATTGGTTGCCACCGCTCGCATCTGCAGGCCGAGCGGTGTCCTCTGGAAGAGCAGCATCAGGATGCCGACCACGAGCAGCAGGCTCAGGAAGATCCCGATCGAGTCGTAGTGCAACCGTGCGCCGCCGACCGAGAAGTAGTCACCGGCTCCGCTGGGCAGCAATTCGGGGAAGGTCTTGTTCGCCGGTCCCCAGATCCAGCCGTCGGCACCGTTGAGAGCCGTGAACAGACCGATGCCGATGATGAGGGTGGCCACCTCGTTGCGCCGGCGGACCGGCCGGACCAGGAATCGCTCCGTGAGGACACCCATCACGAATCCGACCGCCATCGCGACGAAGACCGCCGCGATCATCGACCAGCCCTTGGTGGTGAGCCACCAGGCGACGAAGCTGCAGAACAGCGCGAACTCGCCCTGGGCGAAGTTGATCGTGCTCGAACTGCGGAAGACGACCACCAAGGCGAGCGCCATCATCGCGTAGATCGACCCGGCGGTGACCCCGCTGATCAGGTAGGTGAGGAATGTGCTCATGTGTTTTCTCCCTCAGTACCCGAGGTAGGCGCGTCGGATCGCATCGTTGTTGCGGAACTCCGCGCTCGGGCCGTGCGCCGCGACGGATCCGACTTCGAGGAGGTAGACACGGGAGGCGACGGCAAGGGCGAGCTCGGCGTTCTGTTCGACCAGCAGCAGCGCCGTTCCCGACGTGGCGTTGACCTCGGTGAGCACCTCGAAAATGCCCTGCACGATCAGCGGCGCCAGACCGAGGCTGACCTCGTCGCACAGCAGGAGCCGCGGCCGCGCCATCATCGCGCGAGCCAGCGCGAGCATCTGTTGTTCGCCGCCGGACAGGGTCCCCGCTATCTGCCTGCGCCGCTTCCCGAGCGCGGGAAAGACCGAATACCACTGGTCGATGTCCTGGGCGACCGCGCGGGCGTCCTTCCGGCTGACGGCACCGACTTTCAGGTTGTCCTGGATGGTCATGTCGGTGAGCGTTCCGCGGCCTTGCGGCACATGAGCGATACCCATCCGGAGCATGACGTCGGGTCGGATGCGACCGACGTCGGTGGCGTCCACCCGGATCGAGCCGTTGTGCGGGATCAGGCCCGAGATCGCCCGCAGCAGCGTCGTCTTGCCTGCGCCGTTTGCGCCGAGCACCACGACCGCCTCACCGGGCTGCACGCTCAGGTCGATGTCGTGCAGCACGTTGGCTGCGCCATACCCGGCGCTGAGGCCGGTGATCTCCAGCAACGGAGCAAGACCGGTCTGTGCGCTCTCGACCGTCGGCGCGGTGCTCATGCCGTCCGCCCCAGGTAGGCGTCGATGACCGCGGGGGACTGCTGCACCTCGCGCGGTGTTCCGTCGGCGATCGTGCGACCGAAATCCATGGCCACGACGTGGTCGCAGGTGCCCATGACCATGCCCATGTGGTGCTCGACCAGCAGGGCGCTGAAGCCGAACGTGCTGCGCATCCGCAGGATGAGCTCGCTGAGTTCGTGCACTTCGGCGTGGGTGAGGCCACCGGCCGGTTCGTCCAGCAGCATCAGCGACGGCCGGCTCATCAGCGCTCGTGCCAGCTCGACGCGCTTCAACGTGCCGAACGGGTGACCGTGCGCCGGCGAGTGCGCGAGGTCGGCCAGACCCAGTTCCTCCAGGACGTACCACGCCTCGGATTCCAGCTCGCGGCGCACGCGGTGCGTGGTGGGCCAGCTCAGCGCGCACGCGAGCAGACCGGGCGTCGACCGCGAGTGTGCCCCGACCATGGTGTTCTCCAGGACGGTCAGCGACGGGAACAACGCGAGGTTCTGGAAGGTGCGTGCGATGCCCTTCTGCACCACCTGGTGACGCCGCAGGGCCAGGAGGTCCTGCCCGTCATACGTGATCGTGCCTTCGGTGGGCAGATAGACCCGGGTCACACAGTTGAACAGCGACGTCTTGCCGGCGCCGTTGGGGCCGATCAGCCCGCAGATCTCGTCGTCGGCGACGGTGAAGCTGACGCCCTCGAGAGCAGTGATGCCACCGAACCGCAGCACCAGATTTTGGATCTCCAGCATCGTCGATTCTCCTGCCTGGGGGATGGTCCGTCGCGACTCGAAAAGCAGCGTGACCTGCGTCACTACATTTAGCAGAGTTGCATCATGCACCGACGGAGGAGGCGTGGTCAACGGAATGCAGAAAATTGACGAATTCGGCTCGAATCACTTGCCAGTGACGCTGCTAGCTGTAGTGTGAGAGTCGTTCCCACCTCAGTGATGGCGGCATTTGAATGCCACTGTCACGGGTGAGATGCGCCCCGACGACGATCGGCGCCGCGGCCGGACCAGGGGCGTGATCCGGCGCTGTTCCGCGCCGTGTTCTACTACTCCCGGAGGTCCTCGCAATGGCGGTGCAGGTAGCCGGTTCGGTCGCTTTCGTGACTGGTGGCAATCGCGGAATCGGCCGTGCGTTCGTCGAGGAGTTGCTCGCCGGAGGTGCGGCGCGGGTCTACTGCGGAGCACGCACCCCCGCTGAGGTTCCGGACGAACTTCGGGCGGCGGGCGCGGTGGTCGTACCCCTCGACGTCACGGATGACGCATCCGTGGTGGCCGCGGCGCAGGCGTGTGGCGACGTCACCGTCGTCATCAACAACGCCGGCCTGCACGGCCGGGACAGGTTGGTGCTTGCCCAGGACCCGCAGATGGCCCGTCGCGAGATGGAGGTCAACTACTTCGGGCCGCTGAACATGATCCGGGCCTTCGCTCCGGTGCTCGCTGCCAACGGCGGCGGTGCGATCGTCAACGTGCTCTCGGTGGCCGGCGCGATGCCCACGGCGTTCATGGGTGGTTACTCACCGGCGAAGTCCGCGGCGCTGTTCCTGTCGATCATCGCCCGCGCCGAACTCGAACCGAACGGCACCAGCGTCACGGCTCTGATCGTCGGATCGGTGGACACCCGGATGGCCGATCATGTCGAAGGCGCGAAGGAGGATCCGCGGACCATTGCGGCCACGGGCCTGCAGGCGATGGAGCGTGGCGAGCGAATCCGGGACACCGACGCCATGGCCATCGAAGCGCGTGCCAAGTACGCCCTGGATCCGGTGCGGTGGGAGCGCGGTATGGCGAAGGTCATGAACGCCACCACCTCGTTGAACACCGGCCGTTCCTGAGTGCAGCCGGGAGCACCGAAACGATCCGAGTCGTATGTCGCAGTCGGTTACGCGATGGTCGCGCGTACCGCGGCGTCATCCGGGTCGGGGATGGTGCGCACCGAGTGTCCGCGCAGTCCGGCCTGGCAGACGCTGCAGGTCAGGCGCGGGTGGAAGGTGCGGCGGCACTGCCGGTGCACGATGCGCAGAGCAGGTCCTTCGGGCGCGCGGAACCAACGCTGGCCCCACTCCAGGACAGAGGCGACGACGGGAAAGAACGCCCGCCCTTTCTCGGTCAGTCGGTAGTCGGTCCAGTCGGACCGTTGCGCGCTAGGGGTCTTGTCGAGCACGCCGATGTCGCAGAAGGTGCGCAATCGTTCGGCGACGATCGTCGGCGGTGCGCCCATCTGCTGCTCGAACTGACCGAAGCGCGTGGCACCGAGGAAGACCGAGCCGAGCAGGGCGACCGACCAACGGTTTCCGATCATGGCCATCGTCTGATCGATCACGGCATCCGGGCGATGCCCGGAGTGGGAGCGCCGGCGGGTCGCGGCGGCAGGAATGCTGCGGTCCCATCCGCCACTCGGTCCCTCTGTGGCGGTGAGATCACGGGCGGCCACCTGCTCGTCGCAGGCCTCGCAGCGCAGCACGGGTGAGAAGACCTGCTCGCACAGCGTGTGCTGCATCAGCGGAAGGTGCGCGTCGGGGCTGTGTACCCACACACGTTCCCAGTCCCACATGGTCAGCAGCACCGGCCACATCGAGCGGCCGCGTGCGGTGAGGACGTAGTCGTGGCGCACCGGGCGGGAGGTGTACTCCACCCGCTGCATGATGTCGGTCTCGACCAACCGGTTGAGGCGTGAGTTGAGCACCGAACTGGAGATGGGCCCGGCGTTCAGCCACTCGTTGTACTGCGTGATGCCGTTGAGGCCCATCCGCACGATCCACAGCGTCCACTCGTCGCCGATGATGCCGTTGGCGACGGCGATCGAGTTCGGGCCGCCGGCCTCCAGTCGGGTGACCTGCTGTTCGGATGCTCGTGCCGACCCGGCCACAGTGACCTCCCCTCACGATCTGGACGGCCGACCTCGGCCTGGAACGACGCTCACCCTACCGATGCCTCCCGTCGTGACCGGCTCTGCGGGCACCGATCCGGATGACGTATGGCGCTGCCGGTCATCACCTGCCGACAGCGACATCCGTCATGACGACGGTGCTCGCAGTTGGTCGCGCAGGTCGCGTTTGAGGACCTTGCCGACGGGATTGCGCGGTAGTTGTTCGATGACCTCCAGCCGTTCGGGCCATTTGAAGCGCGTCACCTGCTGCTCGCGCAACAGGTCCAACAGGTCGTCGAGGGTGGGTGGGTCGTGCGGGTCCACCGGCGCGACGAAGGCGCACACCTTTTCGCCGAGGCGTTCGTCCGGCATCCCCACGACGCCGATCTCGGCGACCTTGGGATGCGCCGACAGCAGTGACTCGATCTCGGCCGCCGAGATCTTGTAGCCACCACGACTGATGAGGTCCTTGGCACGATCGACATACACCAGCAGGTGGCGCTCGTCGTCGGTGAACTCGAAGATGTCGCCGGTGCGGTAGTACCCCAGTTCGTCGAACGGCGACGGCGCATCGCCCCAGTAGCCGGCGATGATCGCAGGGGAGGACACCCGAAGTTCGCCGGGTCGACCCGGTTCGTCGATGTCCTCGCCGGTGACCAGATCGACCAGCCGCGACCGGCTCTCACGACCGATGCGGGTGCGCCAGGCGAAACTGTCGTCGCCCGGCCGCGGGAACAGTCGGCCGCGCTGGGCGGGATCGGGAATCGTGTCCGGGCAGCCGAACAGGCACAGGCCTTCGTTCGAGCCGAAGAGGTTGAGCACCTCCACCCCGTGCCGGCGTTCCCACGCCTCGATCATCCAGCCCGCCATGGGCGCCGAGCCGGATCCGACCGCGCGCAGCGATGAGATGTCGCGACCGGCGAGCGCCTCCTGCGTCCCGACAAGAGCGTCGAGCACGGATGGCGGGGCGCACGTGTAGGTGACACGCTCGTGCTCGATCTGTCCGATGAAGGTCTCCATGTCGAAGGGCTGGTGCTGCACCAGTCGCGCGCCGAGCATCAGCCACGGCAGGAACATCCCGGCCATGCCACCGGCGTTCACCATCGGGAACGGGTTCAGCAGCACGTCCTGTGATGTCAGTCGGGGTGTCTCGATGGTGCCGAGGGCGATCGTCATCCAGTCGCCATGTGCGCGTGGAACTCCCTTGGGTATTCCCTCGGTGCCGGAGGTCCAGCACAGCGTCACGCAGTCGTTGGGATGCCGCACCAGCCCGGCCAGATGCCGCCCGAACTCCGCATCGTCGTGGTCGTCTCGAAGGGCCGGCCCCAGGTCGATCACCCCAACCGGCAGTTCTTTCCCCCACGCGA
Source organism: Rudaeicoccus suwonensis (assembly GCF_007829035.1). Classification (NCBI taxonomy): domain Bacteria; kingdom Bacillati; phylum Actinomycetota; class Actinomycetes; order Micrococcales; family Dermacoccaceae; genus Rudaeicoccus; species Rudaeicoccus suwonensis. The sequence continues at coordinate 45,683 of NZ_VIVQ01000004.1, read as the reverse complement.
GCACCGACCGCAGTGAGGGCACCGCAGCGACGAGGCCGGCTGCCGTGCTGGCGGGGTGTCGTTTGCCGGCCCGCCCGACGGTCAGGAAAGCCGTCATGCCAGCGCGCTCACCCATCTGACGCAACTCGTGCGCGTCGTACTGGATCGGGAACGGCGAGGCGATCGCCCCGATGGTGGCCGTCGCGATGTACGCCATCGCCAACTCGACCGAGTTGGGCAGTTGCACACCGACCACGTCGCCCTGCCGAACACCGCAGCGGTGCAGGGCGCGGGCCAGATCGTGCACCTCCTGCGCAACCTCGGACCAGGTCAGTCGGCGGGGCGGACCGTCGGTGATGCTCTCGCGGTTGACCGGATCGACGAGTGAGATCCGGTCCGGGTTGTCGCGGGCGCGTCGGTCGAACTCGTCGACCCAGGTGCGGCCGCTCCACCAGCCGTCGCGCTCGAACTGCGTGACCTGCTCGTCGGTGTAAAGCCTCACGACAACTCCTCCGGGCTGCGGCCGGTGATCTCGGCGGCGAAGTCGAGGAAGGCCGACTGCGCCTCCGGATACTCGCGTGGCGTGGCACTGCGGCTGAGCGCCAGCAGCTGCTCGAGTTCCTGGGGCGACACGCTGCGGCCGGGAAGCTCGACGGTGCCGAACTCGACGGCGCTCGCGGCACGTATGGCGCCGCCGGCGGCGACCACGATCTGACCGTTCAGCGTCGACTGCGGGTCGACGAGCGCGGTGACGACGGGTGCGACAGAGGCGGATGTCATCGCCTCGCGATAGCTCTCGTTCATCCCGGTGTCGGTCATCTGTGTCGTCGCATAGGGCATCAGCACGTTGGTCAGCACGTTGCGGGCCCCGCCCTCCACCGCGATCGCGCGGCCGAGCGTGGTGATCGCGCCCTTGCTGGCGGTGTAGGCGCTGGCGGTCGGTTCGCCGTGCAGGCCCGCGGTCGAGGACACCAGGACGATCCGTCCGAAGGTGTTGGAGCGCATGTGCGCCGCGCAGAGCATGGCGATGTGGGCGGTGCCCGACAGGTTGGTCGCGATGACGCGGTCGAAGGCATCGGTGCTCGACTTGTGAAACATCGTCGGAGTGCTGATGCCGGCGCTGGTCACCAGGAAGTCGATTCGCCCGGTGATGTCCATGGCGCACTCGAACATCGCCCGCGCTGCGGCGGGGTCCGCCACGTCGCTGTGCTCGGCAACGGCATCACCGCCCGCTGCACGGATCTCGGCGACGACATGGTCGGCCGGGCCGAGCCCGGCGTCGTCCACCTCGCGATTGCGGTTGTTCGCGACGACGGTTGCTCCCGCGGCCGCCAGGTGGAGCGCGAAGGCACGGCCGAGTCCTTTGCCGGCGCCGGTGACGATGCCGACGCGGCCGGCGAGTGGTTGAGCGGGACTCATGGCGATTCCGGCATCCCTTCCGAAGGTGGCGCTGCAGTCGCCGACGAGACGACCGACTCTGTCAGTTGTAGTACGACGAGAGTCGGTGCGCAAGACCGGAACGCCCGCCCCGATGCCCATCGGTGGTTCGGCGGGCATTGACGAGAGACTCTGTCTACTGTAGTAATAAGTGCGCGGTGACGGTCGTGGAACAGTCGACGGAAACGGTGGCCGTCATACACACCGCCGCGCACGCGGTCTTTCGGAAATGCTTGGTGAGAAAGGATTTTCATGGCTATTGAGGATGATGTCCTGGCTGTCGCCCACGACATGATCGATGCTTGGAACCGACTTGACTGGGAGCGCGTGCTCGCACTTTTCGCCGAGGACGGACTGCTGCACAGCATGATGGAGGACGACGCCACGGTCGGCCGCCCCGCCATACGTCGGCGGTTGCAGGCGTTGACCGAAGGCACGTCCGAGATCCGGATCGAGATCCGCAACGAGGCGGCTGTCGGCAACCTCGTCTTCCTCGAACGCGTCGACAACTTCGTGATCGGTGGGCGGTCGGGCTCAATGCCCGTCGTCGGAGTTCTCGAGATCGAGGACGGCGTGGTTGCGGCGTGGCGTGAGTATTACGACCGCGCGACCTTGCTGCGCGGACTCGGTGTCGACCATGATTTCGCCGAGGATCTGTGACGGACCGGTAACAGTGCGAGACTGATTCGCCGAGTCGGACCGTCGGCACGCCGAACCTGGTTGACTCTGCACCGTGGCTGACGCGGTGGTGCTCGAAGGGCTGGTCAAGACGTTCGGGGGCAGTCTCGCCGTCGACCACCTCAGCCTGCGCGTTCCGGCTGGTTCGATGTTCGGTCTCGTGGGGCCGAACGGTGCCGGCAAGACCACAACGTTGAGTATGGCGACGGGTCTGCTGCGACCGGATCACGGAACCGCCACGATCCTGGGCCACGACGTGTGGAGCGACCCGGCCGCTGCCAAGGCCGTGATGGGTATCGCGCCGGACGGAATGCGACTGTTCGACACGCTCAGCGGCGGCGAACTGCTGCAGTTCGTCGGCGAGTTGCGCTCGATGCCTCGTGTTCTGGTGCGCGAGCGGTCCGCCGAGCTGATCCAGGTGCTCGGTCTAGGGAAAGCCGAAAACGTCGTTGTTGCAGACTATTCCGCGGGAATGACCAAGAAGATCGGTCTCGCCTGCGCGCTGCTGCATGCGCCTCGGCTGCTGGTGCTGGACGAGCCGTTCGAGTCGGTGGATCCGGTCTCGGCGGACACGATCCTCGCGATCCTGCGGCGCTTCGTCGCCGGAGGAGGAACGGTCATCATGTCCAGCCACTCCATGGAGTTCGTCGAAGTCGTGTGTGACCGGGTTGCGGTCGTGGCGGCGGGGCGGGTACGCGCCGCCGGCACCACCGCACAGGTGCAAGGCGGTATGCCGCTGCGGCAGCGCTTCCTCTCGCTGGTCGGAGCCACTGGCATGCCGGCGGATGGTGGGCTGCAGTGGTTGCAGTCCTGATCCGCCTGAAGGTGGCACTGCTGCGCCGGTCGTTGGGTGGCAGCGACAGCCGCGCGGCCGGCGTCGTCATCGGGGCGATCATCGCGGCCTTGGTCGTGACGTCCATGGCCGGCGTGGCCGTCTTGCTACGGTCGGCGCCGCTCGACCGCAGCAATGTGCTGGTGGTACTCGGCGCCGCTGGCACATTCGCCTGGCTGATGCTGTCGCTCGGCGCTTTCGGTGCGGACGCGACTCTCGATCCGGCACGACTGAGCCTGCTGCCGGTGCGGGCTCGACGGTTGCTACCAGGGCTCGCGCTGGCATCACTGGTCGGTGTCCCCGGCATTCTCACCGTCGCGCTCGCAGTCGAGCAGGTGATCGGCTGGAGCCGTTCGGTCCAGGCCGCCGTCGCCGCGCTGGTCGCCGCCGTGCTCGGCGTGTCGACCTGTGTGCTGCTCGCGAGGACGGCAACGACCGCGCTTGCACACGCTCTCAGTGCCCGGCGCGGTCGTGAACTCGTCGCAGTCGCGACCGCGGTGGTGATGTCCGGGGCGGTGCTGTCGTACAACATGCTCATCGCCTCGGGCGACACGTCTCCCTCCCGAGTCCGCGTCGATCGGTCGGTCGTCGTCACCGCCGGCTGGACTCCCTTCGGTTGGGCCTGGGCGATCCCGTGGGATGTCGCGCGAGGCGCCTGGGTCACTGCGATCGTTCACCTGTTGTTGGCGTCAGCACTGGTCGCGAGCCTGTTGCGAGCATGGCAGTGGCTGCTTGACAAGGCGCTGTGCTCGACCACCACGGGCAGCGTCGGCACGGTGCGTGCCAGGGCCGATCACGGCACCCGCACCGGTCCGGTGGGTGCGATCGCGCGCCGGCGGCTGCTCGCCTGGCGGCGTGACAGCCGGTTGCTCGCGACTTTGGCGCGGCTGCTGATCGCGCCCGTGCTGTTCATCGTGGCGGCCGTCGTCGAACCCGACCACGGCGCCGAAGCCGTTGTCGCCCCGGTGTTCCTGGCGGCGTTCACCGGGGTGGCGCTGGCCAATGACCTCGCTTTCGATGGTGTTGCGTGGTGGATGCAGGTCGCGGCCGGAGTGCCCGGCTGGTGCGACCGTGCCGGCCGCGCGGTCGGACTGGCCGGCCCGCTGGCTGTCGTTTCTGTCGCACTCACCGTGGCCCTCGCGGTGGGTGGGCTGCTACCCGACGGGCTGGTGTGGTTCGCACCGGTTGTCTCGACCATCTCGTGTGCGATCGCGCTCGGTCTGCTGCTCGGGGCCGTGCGGCCTGGTCAGGCTCCCAGCCGTGCTGCCGGCGCCTTCGCCAGTCAGGCAGGTGGGGGCGCGATCGGCTGTCTGATGTACCTCGCCTGTGTGCTCGGTCCGGTGCTCGCGTCGCTGCCGGTCGGAGTCGCCGCGTGGTTCGCACGCGATTCCGTGCCAGGGTCGTTGGTGGTGCTGCTCGGAGCGGTCGGTTATGGCGCGGCGGCTCTCACTGCGGGCATCGTGTTCGGTGGCCGCCTGCTTGACCGGCGGGCGCCGGAGATACTGGGCATGCTGGCCCAATTCGGCTGAGCTGGGCGCCGGCATACGGCGAGATGTCCGAGATATGAGACTCGCGTCTCAGAATATTGACGCTCGACGGCGACGAGCACAGACTTGCCACATGGCACGAATCCTCGTACTTTCCAGGCGCGCTCGCTGAGATCACATCAGTTGGCGCGCTCACCCTCACTGCCCGTAGATCCGGGATGGGGGTTTTTTTATGCCCTCACCATCACGGTTGAGGGTGCAGGACCGGCACCACACGAGTGATCAGACCGAGCAAGGACGAACAGGTGACTGCAGTGATTCCGACCCCAGCCCAGGTCGCGCCCAAGGCCGCGGCCTCCGCACCCGAGGTGACCGGTGCGCAGAGCCTCGTCCTGTCACTGGAGTCGGTGGGCGTAGAAGTCGTCTTCGGGCTCCCGGGTGGCGCGATCCTGCCGGCATACGACCCGTTGCTGGACTCGGTGAAGCTGCGGCACATCCTGGTGCGTCACGAGCAGGGCGCCGGGCATGCGGCCGAAGGTTACGCCTCGGCAACAGGCCGGGTCGGGGTCTGTATGGCGACCAGTGGGCCGGGTGCCACCAACCTGGTGACCGCCATCGCGGACGCCTACATGGACTCCGTGCCGATGGTCGCGATCACCGGGCAGGTCAGTTCACGCACCATCGGCACCGACGCCTTCCAGGAGGCCGACATCCGCGGCATCACGCTGCCGATCACCAAGCACAGCTATCTGGTGACCGACGCCGGCGACATCGCCACCGCGATCAAGGAGGCTTTCCACATCGCCTCGACCGGCCGGCCGGGGCCGGTGCTGGTCGACATCACCAAGGACGCCTTGGTCGCCAAGACGCGGTTCGAGTGGCCCGACGAGATCGGGTTGCCGGGGTACAAGCCGGTGACCCGGCCGCATCACAAGCAGATCCGGGCGGCAGCGGCTCTGATTCGTGAGGCGAAGCGACCGGTGTTCTACATCGGCGGCGGCGTGATCCGCGCCGGAGCCACCGAGGACCTGCGCGACCTGGTCGACCTGACCCAGATTCCGCTGGTCACAACGTTGATGGCGCGCGGGGCCGTGCCGGACAGCCACCCCCTGCATCTGGGTATGCCTGGAATGCACGGGTCCGTCGCTGCGGTGACCGCGCTGCAGAAGGCCGACCTGCTCATCGCGATCGGCACGCGTTTTGACGACCGCGTCACCGGCGACTTGGCGACCTTCGCGCCCGACGCGCACGTGATCCATGCAGACATCGACCCCGCAGAGATCTCCAAGAACCGTGTCGCCGACGTGCCGATCGTGGGCGATGCACGTGAGGTCGTGCGAGACCTGGCCACCGTCATACGGACCGACATCGAGGCGGGCAACGGTGGCGACTACGCCGCCTGGCGGGCGCGGACCCGCGGCTGGACCCAGACCTTCCCGCTCGGTTACAGCTCGGCTCCGGATGCGACCTCGATTGCGCCGCAGTACGTCATCGAACGCATCGGCGCGCTCACCGGGCCGGACGCGGTGTATGCCGCAGGCGTGGGCCAGCATCAGATGTGGGCGGCGCAGTTCGTGCACTATGAGCGGCCTAACTCGTGGCTGAACTCCGGCGGCCTTGGCACCATGGGGTATTCGGTGCCGGCGGCGATGGGCGCCAAGACCGGTGAGCCCGACCGTGTGGTGTGGGCGATCGACGGCGACGGCTGCTTCCAGATGACCAACCAGGAGCTTGCGACCTGCGTCATCAACAAGATCCCGATCAAGGTCGCCATCATCAACAACTCCAGCCTCGGCATGGTGCGTCAGTGGCAGACGTTGTTCTACAACGAGCGCTACTCCAACACCGACCTGCACACCGCCGTCGGCAGCCGCGTGCCCGACTTCGTCAAGCTGGCCGAAGCCTACGGCTGCGTCGGACTGCGGTGCGAGCGGCCCGAGGATGTCGACGCCACGATCGCAAAAGCGTTGGAGATCAACGATGTTCCCGTGGTCATCGACTTCGTGGTCGAACGCGACGCCATGGTGTGGCCCATGGTTCCGGCCGGCGTCAGCAACGACCTGGTCACCACTGCCCGGGCGATGACCCCGGTGTGGGATCGCACCGACGAGGGCGAGACCGCCCTCGGATCCGCAGGCAGTGTGGCCGAGGCAGCCGATGCGGTCACCGACGAGATCGGAGGCAACTGATCATGGCCCGTCATACGTTGTCGGTCCTCGTGGAGGACAAACCCGGTGTGCTTGCTCGCATTTCGGGGTTGATCTCACGGCGTGGCTTCAACATCGACTCGCTCGCGGTCGGCCCGACCGAGCACCACGAAGTGTCACGTATGACGATCGTGGTCGACGTCGACGAGACCGCGTTGGAGCAGGTGACCAAGCAGCTGAACAAGCTCGTCGAAGTGCTCAAGATCGTCGAGCTTGAGGCTGAGGCGTCGGTGCAGCGGGAGCTCGTGCTGGTCAAGGTCCGCTGTGACGCCTCGACGCGTGCCGAGGTGGTCCAACTGACCCAGATGTTCCGGTGCAATGTCGTTGACGTGGGCCTGGATTCGCTGGTCATCGAGGCGACGGGCACCCCGTCCAAACTCGTCGCGCTGCTGGATGTCCTCGAGCCGTACGGCGTGCGTGAGATCGTGCAGTCCGGGCTCGTCGGCGTCGGCCGCGGCGGAAAATCCATCACCGACCGCGGGCGCAAAACTGCCTGACCGGCATACGAAATACCTTTCAATTCAACGAGATTCATTCATATCAAGGGAGATTCCAGTGGCCGAAATGTTCTATGACGACGATGCTGACGCCTCGGTGATCCAGGGTCGCAAGGTCGCCGTCATCGGCTATGGCAGCCAGGGCCACGCACACGCCCTCAACCTGCGCGACTCGGGTGTCCAGGTCGTCGTCGGTCTGCGCGAGGGTTCGTCATCGCGTGAGAAGGCGGAGAACGAGGGCCTGACCGTGCTGTCGGTCGCGGACGCGGTCAAGCAGTCCGACGTCGTGATGATCCTCGCGCCGGACCAGGTGCAGCGCACGCTGTACGCCGAGGAGATCGCGCCGCACCTGCAGGAGGGCAACGCGATCTTCTTCAGCCACGGCTTCAACATCCGCTACGGCTACATCACCCCGCCCAAGGGCGTCGACGTCGCGATGGTCGCGCCGAAGGGCCCCGGCCACCTGGTGCGTCGCGAATACGTCGACGGCAGAGGCGTTCCCGTGCTCGTGGCCGTCGAGGTCGACGCGTCGGGTCAGGCGTGGGAGCTGGCGAAGTCGTACGCCAAGGCGATCGGTGGTCTGCGTGCGGGTGGAATCAAGACCACCTTCACCGAGGAGACCGAGACCGACCTGTTCGGTGAGCAGTCCGTGCTGTGCGGTGGCGCATCGCAGTTGATCCAGTACGGCTTCGAGACGCTCACCGAGGCGGGCTACCAGCCGGAGGTCGCCTACTTCGAGTGCCTGCACGAGCTGAAGCTCATCGTCGACCTCATGGTCGAGGGCGGCATCGCCAAGCAGCGGTGGTCCTGCTCCGACACCGCCGAGTATGGCGACTATGTCTCCGGCCCCCGCGTCATCGACCCGCACGTGAAGGACAACATGCGTGCCGTGCTGAAAGACATCCAGGACGGCACCTTCGCGCAGCGCTTCATCGACGACCAGGACGCCGGAGCACCGGAGTTCAAGGCTTTCCGCGAGAAGGGCGCCCAACACCCGATCGAGAAGACCGGCAAGGAACTGCGCGGCCTCATGAGCTGGATCAAGGACGGGGCGTCGGACGCTGACTACGTGGAAGGCTCCGCAGCCCGCTGATCGCGGCGCTGCAGCATCTGCGGGTTCTGCTCTCATCTGAATATTCGACGGTGGGGCACTAAGGCGCCCCACCGTCGAATATTCAAGGCATTAGTCGCAGCCATCGCGTGTCGTCTTCACCGCGCGTGTCGCTGCACCTGGGTCACCTCGCGGAGTCGTCGGCTCTCAGCGTGAGGACGTCGTGGGAGAGACCGGTGGGGTGCTCGGGGCAGCACTGGCCGGGCGAGCGGTGGCCGAGTCGCCGGTGACCCGCTCCAGTGTCGGCATGATCCACTTCCAGAACAACGCGGCGCCCTGCACGGTGTAGTGAACACCGTCCATGCGCACCTGTTTGACACCGTCGAGGGAGTTGACGTATTTCCCGCCGGGGCACACATCGGCTGCGACGTCGAAGATGTGCACCTGTCGCGGATGCGCCGCGGCAAAGCCGGCCAGGATCTTGTTGAGCGCTGCGGCCCGAGCCGGGTCGTTGCGGTCCGGCGCCATGTCCTGACCGTCCACGACGTATGACGTGTAGTGGTAACACGGGACGTTCGGAATCACGACCTGCACATTCGGTCCGAGTTGCTGCAGCCCCATCTCCAAACGAGAGCGGAAGTATGCCGCGTATTGCGGCGACTCCTCCTTGACGATCTTGCCGTCGATGACGTGGTCGTAGACATCCCAGCCGCCGAGAGACCAGATGACGACATTGGCGCGATTGGCTTTCACATCCGCGGCCCACTTGCCGAACACGTTGTCGCACGAGGTGTCACTGCTGGACTGGGGCTGTGGCACTCCGTTGACGACGAGGTGCTGTTCGGCGGTGCCGCACCCGATGATCACGTCACCCGCCACCGAGACGTTCGGGTACGACGCCTGCGGGAATGCGTAGCCGATCGAGAATCCCACCGAGTCACCGACGATGAGCACCCGCATGGCTGCAGAGGCATTCGTGGCGGCGGTCTGCTGCTCCGATCCGCTCTTGGCTGTCAACAAGGGGTTGGCCGAGACGGATGGCGTGAACACGATCGTGGCCACAGCGGTGAGCGGCAGGATGATGAAGCCGGTGATCAGACTGCCGCTTCGGCCGAGCACATTCTTCAGACCGCGCATGCGGATCGGCTGCTCGACCAGGTAGTACGACGCAGCGCCGGCGGCAAAACTCAGGGCGAAGCGCACGACGAACAACACCGGGCCGGATAGTCCCGTGCGGCCAGGCGTGAGCATCACGAAGATCGGCCAGTGCCACAAATAAAGGCCATAGGAGATCTTCCCGATCCATGACCACGGGCGGTAGCCGAGCAGCCGTGCCACGGGGCCGTTCTGTTGCACCTCCACCGAGGTGATCAACGCGCAGGTCGCCAGCACGAAGACGAAGAAGCCTCCGCGATAGGTGAAGTCGGCATACTCGCCGACCCCGAAGAAGAAGACGAACATCGCCACGAGTGCGACGACGCCCAGAGCGGTGAAGCGGGAGGCGTACTCGCGCAGGCGTTTCATCGGCAGCAGGCTCACCACGACGGCGAGAGTCGAACCGAGGAAGAGATCTTGAGCTCGCGTGTCCGAGCCGTAGTAGACCCGTGACGGGTCGGTGCCCGGCGTGTAGAGGAGCCACATCCAGATGGCCGACAGCACCGCAAGCCCGCACAAGGCGCCCGCGATCAGCCGACGATTGCCACGGGTGATCGCGAGAAGGGCGATCATCAGGGCTGGCAGAACGAAGTAGAACTGTTCTTCGATCGCCAGCGTCCACATCTGCCGGTACGGCGATGCATCGCCGAACTGGGCGAAATAGGACTGCCCGGTGTCGATGAAGTGCCAGTTGGCGTAGTAGAAGACCGTCGAGATCGCGTCGCCCTTCATCGTGGCGACAGCGATGCTGTCCAGAACACGGGGGCAGATGAGGGTGATGCCGACGATCGCCAGCACGAGGCCCGGCAGAAGTCGGCGCGCTCTGCGAACGTAGAAGTTGGCCAGATCTATCGATCCCCAGGCGCGGCTTTCGGCGATGAGCAAACCGGCGATGAGATAGCCCGACAGGGCGAAGAAGACGTCGACTGCGAAGAAGCCACCCTTCGGTTGGCTGTTCGTCGCGTGGAAGACCATGACGACAACGACTGCGAGCGCTCGGATTCCGTCGAGAGCGGGTCGGTGGTTCCTGTTGGCCCTGGCGGTCTTCTCATGGTGGGCGTGGGCGTCCGCCGACCGACGGTCTGCCTTCGAACGTGCCGTGAGCGTCACAGAGGAATGTCTTCGCAGTCGGGCCGAGCGCGTCGTGATGCTCGGCAGATTCACTTCTGGATGGCTTCGAGCAGGGGTCCTGTGATCGAGGCCATCCTTGTCCGCTGCGAGATTAGCTTGTGGTGCTTCCCGTTACCAGGCAGTAGGCCGGGGCTTCGGTGTTCTCATTATATGAGATCGTCGTATCGTCCATTGGACTTTACTTCCTACACTCATGGGTATGACGCGGCTCACCATCCTCATTGCCGGCCGCGGCGAGTTCTGAGGTCAGCCACTCGCCGCGGAGATCCCGCGATGCCGCTGACCGAACTCACAACAGACACAACCAGGCCCCGGATCGCCGCCCATCTCGGGTGAGGGCGCCGGTTGGGCCGACCGCTCACGGAAGGACGAATGCGATGACCGAAGAACAGCAGGAAGCCCGTCGCGCACTGCAGGAGTCGATGGATCTGCGCGACTGAAGCGCTTCACTCGTCTGCCCGAACAGCCCCGGTCGATCCGATCGGGGCTGTTCGGCGCCGCGACACCGACTTACAGTGCGATGTCCGTATTTCAAGATTCAGATTTCGAATGGCGAGACGAACATCTAGGGTTGTCGTATGACGACAGCAACTGGTGACTCGATCGACCTCGCAGTGATCGGCGGCGACGGCATCGGCCCTGAGGTGGTGGCCGAAGGTTTGAAGGTCCTCGATGCGGTGAGCGGTGCCAAGGTCGCCCGCACCGAATACGACCTCGGCGCGCAACGCTGGCACGCCACCGGCGAAACCCTGCCGGACTCGGTGCTCACCGAGCTGCGCGGACACGACGCGATCCTGCTCGGTGCCATCGGCGACCCGACCGTCCCCAGCGGAGTGCTCGAGCGAAACCTGCTGCTGCGCTTGCGTTTCGAGCTCGACCACTACATCAACCTGCGTCCGTCCAAGCTCTACCCCGGCACCGCAAGCCCGCTCGATGTGGCGACAGTGGCGCCGAACGGCATCGACTTCATCGTCGTCCGTGAAGGCACCGAGGGTCCTTACACCGGCAACGGTGGCGCACTACGGGTCGGCACGCCGCAGGAACTCGCGACCGAGGTGAGCGTCAACACCCGTTTCGGCGCCGAACGCGCGGTGCGCGACGCCTTCGCGCGGGCCGCGGCACGGGAGCGCAAGCACCTGACGCTGGTGCACAAGCACAACGTGCTCACCCACGCCGGCCATCTGTGGCGGCGGACGGTCGAGGACGTCGGAGCCGAGTTCCCCGACGTGACAACGGCATACACGCACGTCGATGCAGCGACGATCTACCTGGTGACCGACCCCGGTCGCTTCGACGTCATCGTCACCGACAACCTGTTCGGCGACATCGTCACCGACCTCGCCGCCGCAGTGACGGGAGGTATCGGTCTGGCCGCCTCGGGGAACATCAACCCCGACGGCACCGCGCCGAGCATGTTCGAGCCGGTGCACGGCTCGGCGCCGGACATCGCGGGGCAGGGCAAAGCCGATCCGACCGCCGCGATCCTGTCGGTCGCGATGCTGCTGGCACACCTCGGTCGCGACGACGAGGCGAATCGTGTTCACGACGCGGTTTCGGCGGATCTCGCCTCGCGCGGCACGACAGTGCGCAGCACGACGCAGGTCGGCGACGCCATCGCCGCACTCGTCAGCTGATCACCTGTGGCGGCGGCCACACCGCCGCCGGTGAGCGGCGGGCATACGCATAAACTAGGAAGCCCTAGTACTTCGTTTGCCGGAGGTTCGTGTCATGGCGTTGCAGTTCACCGTTTCCGAGAGCACAGGTCGGGTCGGCGACGCCGAGCGGGCGAAGATCCTCGCGAATCCCGGCTTCGGCAACTACTTCACCGATCACATGGTGACCGCGACATGGTCGGACGCCGACGGTTGGCACGACGCCGCGGTCACGCCATACGGACCGATCGCTCTTGATCCCGCTGCCGCGGTGCTGCATTACGCCCAGGAGATTTTCGAGGGCATGAAGGCCTACCGCCACGCCGACGGCACGGTGTGGACCTTCCGGCCCGAGGCAAATGCCGCGCGTTTCGCGCGCAGCGCGCACCGTCTCGCGCTGCCGGTGCTGCCCGAGGACGACTTCGTGCAGTCGCTGCGTGAGATCGTCGCGATCGACAAGGCATGGGTGCCTGAGGCTGCCGACGGTGCCGAAACCTCGCTCTACCTGCGGCCGTTCATGTTCGCCTCCGAGGCATTCCTGGGTGTCCGGCCGGCGAAGAAGGTCACCTACTGCGTGATCGCCTCACCCGCCGGGGCCTACTTCTCCGGTGGCGTGAAGCCGGTGTCCTTGTGGATCTCCACCGACTTCGCCCGCGCAGGGGAGGGCGGCACGGGTGCGGCCAAGTGCGGCGGCAACTACGCCTCGTCGCTCGCCGGCCAACTGGAGGGCATCGACCACGACTGCGACCAGGCGGTCTTCCTGGATTCCTCGACGCACACCTACATCGAAGAACTCGGCGGGATGAACCTCTTCATCGTCTACCGCGACGGCCGCATCGTGACTCCGGAGCTGACCGGGTCGATCCTCGAGGGCGTCACGCGCAGCTCGATCCTGGAGTTGGCGAAGGAGTTGGGGCTGTCACCGGAGGAGCGCCGGATCCCGATCCAGGAGTGGAAGGACGGCGCCGAATCCGGTGAGATCGCAGAGGTTTTCGCCTGTGGTACCGCAGCAGTGGTGACCCCTGTCGGCGAGCTGCGTTGGGATGGCGGATCCTGCGACCACCGTCGCGACGGCCACACCGACGAGATCGCCCTCAAGATCCGTTCCACGCTCCTCGACATCCAGTACGGCCGCGCGGAGGACGCCCGCGGCTGGATGACGCAGCTTGCCTGACCCGGGCCACAATCCGTCCCGCCCGGCGCTGGTCGCGAGCGATCTCGACGGCACCCTGCTGCACTCCGACGGCACGATCAGCGCACGCACTGCGGATGCGTGGTGCCGGATGCCGTCGATCGGCATACAGACCGTCATGGTGACCGCTCGCCCGCCGCGGTGGACGCACTTCCTGGCCGATCTGATGGGTGAGCATGGCACCGCGATCTGCGCCAACGGCGCGTTCGTGTATGACGTGCGCAGCCGAAAGGTGTTGCAGTCACACACGATCGACTCTGCGGTGGTGCAGGAGCTGGCGGGTTCGATCAGGCGAAGGATCCCCGAGGTCGCTTTTGCGGCCGAACTCGCGACGGGCAAATTCGTCGAACCGGCCTATCCCGAGTTGCATCCGGAGGATGCGCCGGCCGTGGTGCACTGCGGTCCGGTGTCGGAGCTTCCTCCCGACGCGGCCGTCGGCAAGCTGCTGGCACGGGCTCCCGGGCGGTATGACGAGGCCTTCGTGACCCAGGTCGCCGGGATCGTGGGCGACCTTGCCGTTGTTGCCTATTCAGGTGTCGGTGGTCTCGCGGAGATCTCCGCGCCCCGCGTCACCAAGGCGGTCGGACTCGCGCGGTGGGCCGAGGCGCTCGGCATACAGCGCGACGCGGTGTGGGCCTTCGGGGACATGCCCAACGATCTGCCGATGCTGAGTTGGGCCGGCCGGTCGTATGCGATGGCGAATGCCCACCCGCTGGTCGTCGAGGCTGCGACCCATCGCTGCGCCGCCAATGACGACGACGGCGTCGCCCGGGTGCTCGAGATCCTCTAGGTCGCAGCGAAGCGCGTCCGGATGCCGAGACTTGTGTTCCGACGGGCGGACGCGGCGTGGCATGCTGTCGCCGTGGCAAGTCTGTCGGCCGTGGTCACCACCACATCGGTCATTATCAGCTAGCGCGCCGGACCCGGTCCGACGCGCAACCTCCCGCTACCCCGGGAGGTTTTTTCGTGTCCGGGCCACATCCCGTTCCGGCGCGAGCAGCGGACCGGTCCGCGTGACCACAGGTATCACGTGCGAGAGCATCGAACTACCAACAATTCCAAGGCATTTCCGGCAGGACCCCCGAAAGGCACGACACGGCGATGAGCAACTTCCACGTCTACGACACGACACTGCGTGACGGTGCACAGCAGGAGGGCCTCAACCTGTCGGTCTCCGACAAGCTGGCCATCGCGGGCTACCTGGACGACCTCGGGGTGGGCTTCATCGAAGGCGGTTGGCCCGGAGCCAATCCCAAGGACACCGAGTTCTTCCGGCGGGCTCGCACCGAGCTCGACCTCAAGAACGCCACCCTCGCCGCCTTCGGATCCACGCGACGTGCGCACACCCGAGCGGCGGACGACCCCCAGGTGCGCGCGCTGCTCGACGCGCAGACCGACGTCGTCACGCTCGTGGCCAAGTCGCACACCAGGCACGTCGAAGAAGCGCTGCGCACCACACCCGAAGAGAACCTCGCGATGATCGCCGACACCGTGAGTTTCTTGACGCGCGAAGGGCGTTCGGTCTTCCTGGATGCCGAGCACTTCTTCGACGGCTATGCCCTCGACCCGGCATACGCTCTCGAGGTCGTGCACACCGCGGCGCAGGCTGGCGCAGAGGTCATCGCACTGTGCGACACCAACGGAGGCATGTTGCCGCCGCGGGTCACCGATGTCGTGGGGGAGGTTCTCGGTCACACGCAGGCGCGCCTCGGGATCCACTGCCACAACGACACCGGTTGCGCGGTCGCCAACTCGCTCGCCGCGGTCGAGGCCGGCGCCAGTCACGTGCAGGGCACGATCAACGGGTACGGCGAGCGCACCGGCAACGCCGATCTGGTGACGGTCGTCAGCAACTTGCAGCTCAAGCTCGGTCGGGAGGTCGTGCAACCGCAGCGGCTACGGCAGGCGCTGCACCTGAGCCACGCCATCAGTGAGGTGACGAATGTCGTGCCGTACGGCCGCCAGCCGTACGTCGGTGCCAGCGCCTTCGCGCACAAGGCGGGATTGCACGCCAGTGCGCTCAAGGTCGACCCGGATCTCTACCAGCACACCGACCCTGCCCTCGTGGGCAACTCGATGCGAACTCTGGTGTCGGACATGGCCGGCCGGGCCAGCATCGAACTCAAGGGCAAGGAGCTGGGCTACGACCTGACCGGCGAGCCGGAGTTGCTGTCCAGGGTGGTGTCTCGGGTCAAGGATCTGGAGCAGCAGGGCTGGACCTTTGATGCCGCCGACGCGTCCTTCGAACTGCTGCTGCGCGAGGAGGTCACGGGTGCGCCGCTGGTCTACTTCGAAGCCGAGTCGTGGCGGATCATCACCGACTCTGGCACGTATGGCGATGCGTCGCCTGTTTCCGAAGCCACTGTCAAGCTGCGCGCCGCAGGGCGTCGCGTCGTGGCCACGGGGGAGGGCAATGGACCGGTCAACGCTCTCGACCACGCGCTGCGCGAAGCGCTGTCCGAGGCATATCCGGAGCTGGCGGAGTTCGAACTCATCGACTTCCGGGTGCGCATCCTGGATGCCGCCCACGGCACGGACGCCACGACACGCGTGCTGATCGAGACGACCGATGGTCAGCAGATCTGGCAGACGGTGGGCGTGGCCGACAACATCGTGCACGCCAGTTGGACGGCGCTGGTCGACTCGTTCACCTACGGCCTGCTGCAGCGAGGCGTGCAGCCGAGGGACTGACTCCGGCACGCATAACTCGCCGCATCGGCGACTTATGCGTGGCCGCCTCGACCGGGTTCGCCGGATCGGCGATGGCGGTGATCGCGAGATCTCAATATTTGCCGGATCCGGTGAGTTCTTGTGACCAGCATCGACATCTCGCGGATGGGCCGCGGTGGGGGTGGACCTCACCTCGCCGAATCGGCGACTTATGGATCCACTGCTCGCCCGAACTCGCCGCATCGGCGACTGATGCGTGGCCAGTGGGGTTCTCGTGTTTGGTGGGACGATTGTTGCGCTGAGAAAGACCGCATCGGCGACTTATGGATCCGCTGCTCGCCCGAACTCGCCGCATCGGCGATCTACGTACGACGCGCGGTGGTCAGCCGTTGACGCTGACCGCGGGCGCCGCTCGGTCGTGCCCGGCACCGAGCACAACCTCCAACCGGTCGATGAAGCGCTGTCGGATCGGCGCCGCACGCTGCGCGAATTGCCTTTGCAGATCGGCATACTCACGCTTGCCGGCGGCAGTTTCGATGGTGATGGGTGTCCACGCGATCCCGTCGGGATCGATGGTGATGCCCGTCATGTCGTATGGCGCAGCGCGCATGTCCATGACACGCACATCCCACGCGAGCTCGAAGGCATCGGCGATGAGGTCCGAACCCACGACCTCCGCGAGCCGGTAGGCGTGCTTGTACAGATCCATCGTCGCGTGCAGACAACCCGGCTGCTCGAAGTCGGCACGGTCATCCTTGAACGGTCGCAGTGTGTTCAGCGGAAGAGCCGCAGGCGTGAAGAAACGCACCGCATCCCAGTGACTACAGCCGATCCGATGGCTCTCGACGACCTCGTCGGTGCGCTCACTGCCCAGCCGCAGCGGCTGAGGGTGACGAGTGTCCGTGTCGCGGTAGACCATGGCCCACTCGTGCAGCCCGAAGCAGCCGAAGTTCCCCTCGCGGCCGGCGGTTGCTGTCAGCAGTTGAAAGGTAGATTCGGCGAGCGTCCTTTTGCCGGAAGCCAATTCGCCAGGCGGTTGCCAGCGCATCAATTGAGCCGGCCGGTACGAGTAATACGTGAACAGGAAGTCGTGGATCGGGTGCTTGATCCCGCGACGGCGGCGCTCCAGATGCGGCTCGACATACGGCGCCAACCGCGCCCGGTGCCTCGCCTGCTCATCCACCACCCCAACGATAAGGCGTGGGTTCAGCACCGACTGTCGGTGACGTATCCACCGCCTGAGGAATCGCGCGCGTCATACTTGGCGCGTTTTGCCTCCGAAGGCGCCGATCCACGACATGATGTGACCCCGATCACTTTCGATGGAGGACCTTGATGTCTGCACGTGTAGTGCGCAGCCTGAGCGCGATGGCGCTCGCAGCAGGATCGCTCGGCGCTGTCGGCGTCATTGCCACCAGCCAGCCGGCCTCGGCCGCCACTGGAAGTTATTACCTCGCGCTCGGTGACTCGCTCGGCGCCGGCTATCAGCCCGGTCTGGGCGACAACAAGACCGGCGGGTATGTCGGAGCCGTCCTGGCGCACCTCAAGCAGACAGATCCCAGCGTCGAGCTGAACAACCTCAGCTGCTCGGGTGAGACCACCGGCACCATGCTCAACGGCGGCATCTGCACGTATCCGCAGGGCAACCAGTTGGCCGCCGGTGTGGCCTTCGCCAAGGCGCACAAGAACGAGTTGAGCCTGATCACGATCGACATCGGCGCCAACGACATCGACAGCTGCGCCACCACGACCGGCGTCGATTTCACGTGCTTGGCGAAGGGCCTGGCGACCGTGAACACCCAGCTGCCACAGATCCTGGGCCAGCTGCGGGCAGCCGCGCCGAACGCACGGCTTGTCGTCGTCAACTACTACAACCCGTTCCTCGCGGCCTGGCTGACCGGCACCTCCGGCCAGACACTGGCGAAGACCTCGGTCACCCTTGCCGACACCTTCGACGGTGAGATCGCCTCGGCGGCCGCTGGCGTCAAGGCACCGGTGGCCGACGTGCAGACCGCGTTCTCCAGCAGCGACTTCACGCCCACCGTGACCGTCAAGCCCTATGGCAGTCTGCCGCTGAACGTCGCCCGGATCTGCCAGTGGACCTGGATGTGCAGCAAGGACAACATCCACGCCAACGACGCCGGTTACGCGGTGATGGGCAAGGCCGTCATCGCCGCGATCCCGGCGGCGCCTCCGACCAGCAGTCCCAGCTCCTCGCCGTCGGCAAGCACCACCACCGCGACCGGCGTCAGCAGTTCGCCGGTCTCCGGCCCGCCCGTCGTGACCGACGGCCCGGCGTCCGGTGGCAACGAGAGTGTTCTGGTCGGCGCCGGTGCTGCCGCAATCGCGGTGTCCGCCCTCGGCGGTGCAGCCGCGATGCGGATCCGCCGTCGGCGCGACGGTGGCCGCTCGTAAGCTGACATCGTGCGGATTGCGAGATACACCACAGGAGAAGACCCGACCTACGGCCTCGTCGATGGTGCCGGCGACAAGATCGCCGAAATCACCGGCGACCCGCTCTACACCAAGATCGAGCTGACCGGAGTCACCACGACGGTGGACCAGGTGCGCCTGCTCGCCCCGGTGATTCCGCGGTCCAAGGTCATCGGCATCGGGCGCAACTACGTCGAGCACGCTCGCGAGACCGGCAACGAGCCGCCGAGCGAGCCGCTGATGTTCCTGATCCCCAACACCGCAGTCGTCGGCCCGGATGACCCGGTGGTCATGCCGCCGCAGTCGCAGCGGGTCGACTTCGAGGGCGAACTCGCCGTCGTGATCGGCCGGATGTGCCACGACATCCAGCCCGAGGACGTCCCGTCGGTCATCTTCGGTTACACCTGCGCCAACGACGTCACCGCGCGCGACCTGCAGCGCTCCGACGGGCAGTGGTCGCGCGCCAAGGGGTTCGACACCTTCTGCCCACTCGGTCCCTGGATCGAGACCGACCTCGACGTCACCAACCTGCGCCTGCGCACGCTGCGCGACGGCGAGGTCGTGCAAGACGGCACCACCGCCGACATGATCTTCGACGTGCCGACGCTGGTGTCCTATGCCTCGCAGGCCTTCACCCTGCTGCCCGGTGATGTGATCCTGACCGGCACCCCGGCCGGCATCGCGCCGGTCGAATCCGGTCAGCGCGTCGACATCGAGATCGAGAACATCGGCACGCTCAGCAACCCGTACATCCGGCACGAGGACTGATCGGTCGGTTCCCGTTCCCGCAGAAAGACATTCGAGCGTATGACGGACACATCGACTCCGGACGACACCCCGACCGACGTCGACCTCGAGGAGTTGCAGGCCGAGATCGACCGGCTCGCCGAGCAAGTTATCGTGCCCGGCATCCGACACCGGCCGCACGTGCCGAGACAGGTGAATCCCGACGCCGGGTACATGTTCTGGCGCTGGAACGGCGAACTCGGTTGTTACGACTACCTGGCGACCGAGCGAGGTGAACTTGTCATCGACCGGCACACCTCGTCGCGGTCGGAGCTGATCGAGTGGATCATCTGCGATGTCGCCCACGACGTCGCCGTCTCGTATGAAGTTGGTCACCGCCGCCCAGCTGAAGACTCCCGTCGGCAACAGTTCGCATTGTGGGTGGAGTTGATGACGAGAGTCAGTCCGCAGTGGGGTGAGCACACCGGTGCCAAGGTCCGCGAATTCCTTGCAGTGTCACCGTATTCGGACGGCCAGCCGGTGGACTGAGGCGCACGCGCCGTGTGTGAGCGCAGCGGCAACTGACGGACCCGGACGTCGTCATTCGCCGAGGTCCGGCACTCACCCCGTCCGGAGAGACCGGCACATCATCATCCGTCTGCGGGCTTAGGCTGTCGGCTGTGTCTGACGCGCCGATCGGGATCTTCGACAGCGGGTATGGCGGTCTGACCGTCGCCCGCGCGGTGCTCGACCAGTTGCCGCACGAGTCGGTGGCCTACCTCGGTGACACGGCACGCGCGCCATACGGCCCGCGGCCCATTGCCGAAACCCGGGCCTACGCCTTGGAGTGCCTGGACCGCCTCGTCGCCCACGGTGTCAAAGCACTGGTCATCGCATGCAACACCGCCTCGGCCGCGATGCTGCACGACGCGCGCGAGCGGTATGACGTGCCCCTCGTCGAGGTCATCCGCCCGGCCGTGCGGCGTGCCGTGCGTGCCACCCGCAACCAGCGAGTCGGTGTGATCTCGACACGCGGCACGCACCAGTCGCGCGCGTACGTCGACGCCTTCGCCGCTGCGCCCGACCTGTTCGTGACCAGTGAGCCGTGCCCTCGGTTCGTGGAGTTCGTCGAACGCGGCACCACCGGGGGAGCAGAGTTGATCGGTTGCGCGCGCGACTACCTGCAACCGTTGAAGGATCAGCAGGTCGACACCGTCGTTCTGGGGTGCACGCATTACCCGTTGCTGACCGGTGTCATCTCCTACGTCATGGGCGAGGAGGTCACGCTGGTGTCGTCGGCGGAGGAGACCGCCAAGGATCTCTACCGTGTGCTCGCCGACGCCGACCTGCTGCGCCCGGATCACCTGCCGCCGCCAGGGCATTCGTTCACCACGACCGGTGACCCGGAGGAATTCCGTCGGCTCTCGCGGCGCTTCCTCGGGCTGGGCCCGGAGTTCGACCACGTCTTCCGCAACAACTTCCACCACGTCGGGGTGGAGGCAGGAGTGTCATGAAACTGACGATCGTGGGGTGTTCGGGGTCGTATGCCGGGCCGCACTCGCCCGCCTCCTGTTATCTGGTGCAGGCCGACCTCGACGGCCGCACCTGGAGCATTCTGCTGGACCTGGGCAATGGCGCCCTCGGCGAGTTGCAACGACACCTGGCCCCGCGTGACGTCGACGCCGTCGTCCTGTCGCACCTGCACCCGGATCACTGCGCGGACCTGTCCGGCCTGCACGTGATGCTGCGCTATGACCCGGCCGGCGCACCCGAGGCGGCGCTGCCGATCTACGGCCCCCGCGGCACCGATCTGCGTGCGGCACGAGCCTCCGGCGTCAGCGACGACGAGGCGGGCGACGCACAACTGCTGCGTCCCGAGATGGACTTCCGCGACCTGGCCGACGCGGAGGTGTTCACGATCGGCCCGTTCCGCATCACGCCGCTGCGGGTCAATCACCCGGTGGAGGCGTATGGGCTGCGCGTCGAGGCCGACGGGCGCACCCTGGCCTACACCGGTGACACCGACACCTGCGCCGCGCTGACCCCGCTGATGACGAAAGCCGATCTGGTGCTGTCGGACTCGGCGTTCTGCGAGGACCGTGACGATGTCGAAGGCATCCACCTGTCGGGCCACCGCGCCGCCACCGCGGCCGTGTTGGCGGGAGGCGTCAAACGGCTGATGCTCACCCACATCCCGCCGTGGAACGACCCGGAGGTATGCCGCGCAGAGGCTGACCTGGTCTGGCCCGGCGACGTCGAGCTGGCACAGCCGGGCGCGACATACGTGCTCTGAACCTCTTGTGTCGCAACGACTTTCGCTGACTGAGTGAGGCGGATTTCAGGTGGTCCAGGGTGTGAGCGCGTCCGCCTCGTCGCGCAACCGCTGGGCGCGGTCCGGCTGACCCAACCTGTCGTATGACGCAGCCGCGGCCTCGCGTTCGTCGACCTCACGAGCGATGAGGTATTGCACCTCGTGCCCGGTGAGGACACGTCGTGGCGCTTCGGTCGCCCCGACACTCCCCGGTGAATCCTCGATGGCGCCGGCGCGCTCGTCGCACGGCACCGCCTCCGCGTTGTCGAGTGCAGCCAGTGCACTGCGGTATGCCGCAACCGCCGCGGCGTCCCGCTCATGCATGGCGTCGGTCAGCGCGGCACGCAGTTGCACACGGATCTCGGCCACCTCAGCGCCGTCGCTGCCGTAGATCTCGAAGTCGTCGCTGTCGTCGAACGTGCTCACCCGTGCACCTTCTTGTAGATCAGTGCAACCACCGCGATGACGATCACCGCCACGAGCACGGCGAACGCCAGCTTCACCTTGCTCCACGGCCGCTGGCCCTGCACCTCGCCGGTCGCGCCGTTGATGAACACCTGGAACGGGCGCCCTTCGAAGGTCACCGTCAGCAACCAGACCGGCAGCAGCAGCTGCGCGAACACCAGCGAGTTGTAACCGATCTCGCGGCTGGTGATGCGCTGCTGGTCGCCGCCGATGTCGCGGCGGATGGTGTGGTCGACCTCGCGTTCGATCTTGCTGCGCGCGCCGTCGTCGAAACGTTGGCCGGCGTCCGCGTCATACGTGCGGCTGAGGTGACCAGCCACGAATTGCGGGGAGTACGGCTGCGCCTCCTGCAACGGCCACGGCTCGAGCGCGTCGACCTTGCGCTCGTCCAGACCGGTGTTGGCCAACTCGACCAGGTCGCGGAAGTCGTTGACGACCGTGCCCGAGGTCGGCCACCAGTTCGTGCGGGTTTCGGTGTGCCGGTTGTCGCCGTCGCCCACCTCGACGGTGTAGTCCTCGCCGCGCATGCCGGTGTACTGCGTGGTGGTCGTCGCGTCATACGTGAAGTAGCTGAGGTAGATGCTGGTGAACGAGCCGATCTCGCGGTATTTCTTGAACTCCTTGGGCGCGAACCAGCGACCGTTGATCCAGGCATTGATGCGCTCGCGGGCGTCCTTCTCGCCGATCATGAGCGGCAGCACGCCGTCGATCGGCAACCGCTCGGGCGCGGTCTGCAGGTCGTCGCGCTGGATCGGCGTAGCGCAGTACGGGCACCGGGTCGCGGTGAGCGTGCCGTCGAAAGCGGTTGTGCCGCCACAGTTTTGGCACACGACCTCGCGACCGAGCTGATGTTGGTGTTGCTCACCGCGATGCTGGGCCAGGTGCTGCATCGTGCTGGCCAGATCGCGCTTCGTGATCGACCCGGCCACCGGAGCCAGCGCCTCGAGGCGTCCGCAGGCAGGGCACTTCAGCTGACGTGCCTGCGGATCGAAGCCCAGCGACCCACCGCACGACGGGCACGGGTAGGTGCGGGTGACCTCGGTGCTCTGCAGCATCGCGGTGTCGTGCAACGGAGGCGGCTGCGGCATACCTGCCGGTTCGGGCATCGCGCCCGGCTCCGACAGCCGGTCCGGCACCGGGTGCCGAGCAGGCACCGGAGGCGGGCCGGGCTGCGCAGCGTCGGCGGACTCCGCCGCCACCGGGTGGTCCGGCAGCGGCGGTGGCGCGTCGTCGGTCATGTCAGGGTGCGGCGGGCGGGGCCGGCGGTGCCTGCGGTGGCAGCGGCGGAGGCGCCTGGAACAACGCCCCGAGCTCCGGAACGCTCGACGCTGCTGCCCAGTCGGCCATGCCCGCACTCCACACCATCGTGGTGGGTGTCAGCCCGGCGGAACGCAACTGGTCGAGGGTGTAGGGGCCCTGCTGCTGGCCGTTGACGGCGACGTGGAAGGTTTTGCCACCCGGCAACGGCGGGGGAGTCCCGGCAGGTGCGCCGGCGAGCGACCCGGCGGCCTGCCCGGCCATCGCCGCACCCATCGCAGCTCCCATGCCGGCGCCCATCATCTGACCCATGGCGCCCCCGCCGGGATTGCCGGCCGCATCGACCATCGCCTGTGCAGCCATCGCCTGCTGATAGCGCTGCATGTCGCCCATGTTGCTCGTGAAGCCGGACGCCTCGACGCCCTTGGCGACACCGCGGGTCATTGCCTGGGTGATCTCGTCGGGCAGCGAGATGTTCATGGTGATCGAGTCGATACCCAGGCCGTACTCGTCGTCGACTCGTGCGGCGACGAAATCGCGCAGCTTGTCGGCGAGTTCGACCTGCTTGCCCTGCAGATCGATGACACCGAGGCCGGTCTGCATGACCATGTCGGCCAGCGCGAGGGTGATGACGCGGCGCAGCAGTTCGCCGATCTCCTCCACCTGCACCTGGCTGTCGGTGCCGATCACCTGGCGCAGGAAGATCGCCGGGTCGACCACACGCACGACGCACAGACCGTTGGCGCGCACCTGCACCATCTTGAAGTCGGGGTCCCGCACCGTGATCGGATTGGCTGTGCCCCAACGGAAGTCGGTCACCGGGCGGGTGTTGATGAAGTAGACCTCGCTGCGGAACGGCGAGTTGAAGCCGTACTGCCAGCCCTGCAGCGTCGAGATGATCGGCAGGTTCTCGGTGGTGAGCTCATACATGCCCGGGCCGAAGCGGTCGGCGAGCTGGCCGTTGTGGACGAACACCGCCTCCTGCCCCTCGCGCACGATGAGCTTGGCGCCGTTCTTGATCTCGTTGTTGTAGCGCGGGAAGCGCCACGCCAGCGCGGTGTGCGAGTCGTCGACCCACTCGATGATGTCGACGAGTTCGCCGCGGATCTTGTCCATCAACCCCATGAAGAGCTCCTTGTCAGGTGGGCCGCCCCGGGCCCATGGTGTCAGCTTAGGTATGACGCGGGAAGTGCCGCCTTGGGTCCCCGTTTTTCGCAGCTGTGATTGGCGCTCCTACCCTGTGAGGTATGACGACAGACGCCACGCGCCACGACGGCCGCGCACCCGACCAGCTTCGCGACATACGCATCACCCGCAACTGGCTGGACCACGCCGAAGGCAGCGTGCTGGTCGAATTCGGCAAGACCCGTGTGCTGGTGGCGGCGTCGTTCACCGAGGGTGTGCCGCGCTGGCTGAAGGGCAAGGGCACCGGTTGGGTCACCGCGGAATACGAGATGCTCCCGCGTGCCACCAACACCCGCTCCGATCGCGAGTCCCGCAAGGGCAAGGTCGGCGGCCGCACCCACGAGATCTCCCGGCTGATCGGCCGTAGCCTTCGCGCTGTCATCGACACCAAGGCGCTTGGCGAGAACACCATCGTCGTCGACTGCGACGTGCTGCAGGCTGACGGTGGCACCCGCACGGCATCCATCACGGGCGCGTATGTCGCGCTTGCCGACGCTGTGGCCGACGCTCGCGCCAAGGGCCTGATCGCCAAGAAGGCCGAGCCGTTGACCGGTTCGATCGCCGCTGTGAGCGTTGGCATCGTCGCCGGGCAGCCGGTGCTCGACCTGGACTACCCGGAGGACTCCACGGCCGAAACCGACATGAATGTCGTCATGACCGGCGCCGGCGGCTTCGTGGAGGTGCAGGGCACCGCCGAGGGCGCGCCCTTCGACCGCAGTGAGCTGGACGCACTGCTGGGTCTGGCCGCCAAGGGCATCGCCGATCTCACCGCGCTGCAGCAGCAGGCGCTGGATGCCCCGGCCCGAGACCGTCAGGTATGACGTCGCTGGTGCTCGCGACGCGCAATGCCGGCAAGTTGCGCGAGATGCAGCAGTTGGTCGACGAGGTCCCGCAGTTGGCCGGCGTCGACGTGGTGTCGGTCGGGTCTTTCGCTGACGTCGACGACGTCGTCGAGACGGGCGTGACCTTCGAGGAGAACGCCGCGCTGAAGGCGCACGCGGTGGCGCGCGCCACCGGATTGCCCACCATCGCCGACGACTCCGGTCTGTCGGTGGACGTGCTCGGTGGCAGCCCAGGGGTCTTCTCGGCGCGCTGGTCCGGTGTGCACGGCGCCGACCAGGCGAATATCGACCTGCTGCTGGCGCAGACCGGCGATGTGCCCGTCGAGCGCCTCGCGGCGCACTTCACCTGCTGTGTCGTGCTTGCGCTGCCGGACGGCATGCAGCGGGTCCGGTTCGGTGAGTTGCACGGCCGATTGACCCGAAACCAGCGTGGCGCCAACGGTTTCGGTTACGACCCGATCTTCGAGCTGCCGGACGGCAGGTCGCTGGCCGAACTCACCGATGAACAGAAGAACGCCATCTCGCACAGAGGGACGGCACTGCGGTTGCTGCAGCCCGACCTGGTGGATGTCCTCAAACCGTAAGGATTTGAGGCATCGCTTTCACATACAGCGGGGTGACACTGAAATGGTGATCGAAACCGCAACACGTCCAGTCGTCGCCGATCCGGCGCCGCCGCCGCACCGCACCCTTCTTGCTGTGGTCGGCGGACTGATCGCCGGAGTCGTGACGATCGGTGTCGCCGAACTTCTTGCCGGTCTCGTGCAACGCTTCGGCTGGAGCAGCGGCACACCTTCACCGGTGCTGGCCGTCGGCTCTGCCTTCATCAATCACACACCGTTGTGGCTGAAGGAGTTCGCGACTTCGAACTTCGGCACCAATGACAAGAAGGTGCTGCTCGGCGGCATCGCTGTGGTGCTCTTCGTCGCGAGCCTGGTGATCGGCTGGATCAGTGAGCGGCACTACGCCGTTGCACTCGTGCTCTTCGTCGCGCTGGTCGCAGTGGCCGCACTGGCGGTCGCCACCCGACCCCATGCCGGTTTCATCGACGTCTTCCCGCTGCTCATCGGAGCGGTGGCAGGTCTGCTCATGCTCGGTTGGTGGCGACTGCAACTCGTCGTCAATCCGGCGCCGGCGCAGATGTCGTCATACGACCGCAGGCGGGTGCTGATCCTCGGAGCGGGCGGCGCTGTTGCCGCGGCGCTCGGCGGCTTTGCCGGGCGGGCGCTCAGCAGTGGTGCGCGCGCGGTCGAACAGGCGCGCGCCGCCTTCGTGCTGCCCAAGGTCGCCAAACCGGTGACCGTGCCCGCCGGGGCCTCCGTCGGGGTACCGGGAGTGACGCCCTTCGTCGTGCCCGGCGATCAGTTCTACCGGATCGACACTGCTCTGACGGTGCCCGAGGTCGACCCGCACAGCTGGTCCCTCAAGGTGACCGGAATGGTCGATCACGACATCGAAATCGACTGGGACACCTTGCTTTCCAAGCCGATGATCGACGCGATGGTCACCCTGATGTGCGTGTCGAACGAGGTCGGCGGCAACCTCAACGGCAACGCCATCTGGACGGGTTGGCCGGTGCGGGAGTTGCTTGCACAAGCCGGACCGCAGACGGGTGCGGACATGGTGCTGTCGACCAGCGTCGACGGCTTCACCGCGGGCACACCGCTGTCGGCGATGACCGACCCGAACCGCAACGCGATCCTGGCCGTCGCGATGAACGGCGAAGCGCTGCCCGCCGAGCACGGCTTCCCGGTGCGCCTGGTGGTGCCAGGGCTCTACGGCTACGTCAGTGCGACCAAGTGGTTGTCCGAGCTGAAGGTCACCACCTACGCCAAGGACATGGGCTACTGGACGCCGCGCGGCTGGTCGGCGATGGGCCCGGTCAAGATCTCCTCGCGCATCGACGTGCCCACCAGCGGCACCCACGTGAAGGCCGGCACGGTCGCCGTCGCCGGTGTCGCCTGGGATCAGCACGTCGGCGTCAAGAGCGTGCAGGTGCAGGTCGACGGAGGCGCCTGGCAGGAGGCCCGTCTCGGCACCGACGCGACGATCGACGCGTGGCGCCAGTGGGTCTACGAATGGCCGGCCACCAAGGGCAGTCACACCATCGCGGTGCGCGCGGTGAGCGACACCGGTGAGGTCCAGACCAGCGTCCAGGCCCCGCCCGCACCCAACGGGTCCACGGGCCTGGACTCGATCACCGTCACCGTCGACTGATCCGAGCACAACCGATGCCCTCGCCGGGATGCAGGTGGCAGGCTGTGCGGTATGACGCTGATCCCGCTGGCTGACGGCCGTAGTCTCGACATCCAGATATCCGGCGCTGACGACGGCCCGGTCGTGGTGTTCCACCACGGCACGCCCGGTTCGGTGCTGCCGCGTCGCGCGATGGCCGACGTCGCCGGCGAACTCGGGATGCGACTCGTGACCTACGCCCGAGCGGGTTACGGGGTGTCGACCCGCAGGCCGGGGCGATCTGTTGCCGACATCGCCGACGACGTCACCGCGATCCTGGATCACCTGGGAGCCGAGCGCTGTATGACGGCGGGCTGGTCCGGCGGTGGACCGCACGCGCTCGCGACCGGTGCGTTGTTGCCGAAGCGGGTCACGGGTGTGCTCTCGATCGCCGGCGTTGCGCCATACAGCGCGGACGGTTTGGACTTCCTGGACGGGATGGGTGAGGACAACCTGGTGGAGTTCGCCGCTGCCACGAGAGGGGAGGGTGACCTGCGCGAGTTCATCGAGCCGATGCGTGGGGAGCTGGTCGATGCGACCCCGGAAGGCATTGTCGCTGCTATGGATTCGCTGCTGCCGCCCATCGACAAGGCGGTCGTCACCGACGAGGTCGGTGAGGAGGTTGCGGCGAGTTTCGCCGACGGTCTCGAGCACGGCGTCGACGGCTGGGTTGACGACGATCTGGCATTCGTGCGGCCGTGGGGTTTCGAGCTGGACGACCTGCGGGTGCCGGTCTTCGTCTGGCAGGGGGACGCGGACCTGATGGTGCCGTTCGCGCACGGTCAGTGGCTTGCGGCAAACGTCCCGGGTGCGACGAAGCACCTGCGTCCGGGGGAGGGGCACCTGTCGATCGGGCTGGGTGCCACCGAGGAGATGCTGCGGGAGTTGCGCTCCACCTGGTGACTCGTCACTGACGACCTGGCGCGGCATACCGATCCGATCGGCCCGCGGCGCCGAATCATCACACGACAGCCCTGACGACACGGCCGCAAAGGATGCACGGTGACCCAGCTGCAGGATTTCTCCGCCGAACTGCTCGACGGCAGCCCCCAATCGCTCGACGCGTATGACGGCAAGGTGGTGCTCGTCGTCAACACCGCGTCGCAGTGCGGATTCACCCCGCAGTACAAGGAACTCGAGCAGTTGTGGGAGACCTACCGCGACCAGGGGCTGGTGGTGCTGGGGTTCCCTTGCAACCAGTTCGGCGGGCAGGAGCCTGGCACGTCCGAGGAGATCGGGTCGTTCTGCGAGCGCAACTACGGGGTGACCTTCCCGATCTTCGCCAAGGTCGACGTCAACGGCGACGACGCGCACCCGCTTTTCGCCTGGCTGCGCTCGCAGGCCAAGGGCGCCCTTGGCAGCAGCCGCATCAAGTGGAACTTCACCAAGTTCCTCGTCGGCCGCGACGGGGCTGTGATCGACCGGTTTGGATCGACGACCAAGCCGGCCAAGCTGGCGGCGCCGATCGAGAAGGCGCTCGCCGGTTGAGCTCATGCGGCAGGCGAACCTGGCACTGAGCTTCCTGCTGGAGCTCGCGCTGATCGCGAGCCTGGCGTTTGCCGGCGACCAGGTCGCGGGCAACAGCGACGTGCTCGCGGTGGTGCTTGGTGTGTTGCTGCCGGTGATCGCGATCGTCATCTGGTCGCGGTTCGCCGCCCCGCGCGCTTCGCGTCGACTGGCCGGATTGCGTTTACTGGCACTGAAATTCGTGTTGTTCGCTGTGGCGGCGGTCCTGCTGGTGGTCGTTGGCGAGCTGGTCTTGGGCGTCGTGCTGCTGGTGTTGAGCGCGATCAATCTCGTCGGCGAACACGTCTTCGGCGTCGCGACTGCATCGGATCTGCCGTCGGCGCCTCGGCGTTAGGGGCATGAGCAGATCGTTCGAGCGAGACCAACGTGCGTTGAGTCGAGCGAAGTCAGGCGTCAGTGTTGAGCAGATCTGCGTCTCGTGGCTTCAGCGCTTGTGCTGCTTCTCCGGTCAGTTGGGCACGAATCGCCCGTCGAGCCGACGGCGTATCGCCATATCTTGCGCGTTTTTTGTCCTCGAAGCGAACGACCCAGTAATGCGCTCGCCCATAGTGCATTTTAATCGATGTAATTCGGTTTCGCTGGAGGCGGTCTTTATTGTGTCGATTTTTAACGTGAGCATACAGTCCGACTACCGCAATGATGCCGAAGCCAAATCCAAGGAAGAAGAGGATGGCGACTGTTCCGCCAGGGTTGTCTTCATCATTCCAGTCCGAGTACATTTCTGCGCGTGACGGGTGGGACGGATTGTATGCAACATCATCTCCGACCTGCACACTATCGTTCGTTGTGATCGTGTAAGAGTTGCCGCCAACGACGTAGGTCACCCGATTGTGTTGGTCAGTCCCATCGCCCCCATGCTGCACGGCAGTTGCCGCAATAGTCTGAACATCACCCAGTCCGTTGTTGGATATCGTGAAGCTAATAGTGAGCGTGCCGACAAAGAAAGCGCTCAGGCTCAGTAAATACGCTATGGTAATCAGTAGTGGCGACTGCAGTGATTCGATGACATCCGGTTTGACCGGCTTCCCATGTCTACGGTTTAAGCGAAGTCTGCGCACAAGGAATGTCGCGAATATCGCGAGCATTCCAACGGGGACTGTTGCGACAACTAGTAAACGGATCCAAAGTGGCGTCCATGCTGGGAGTGATGTCCCGAAAATCACGAGCAACGGAACGGCGTAGAAGAGGCACAAAATCAGCGCATATGTCTTCACTGATCTCGTTTTGGGTGAAAGATTCTCACGAGAAGTTTGGATGCTGTCGGACACGTCGGTCATGATGCGAGAGTTGTATCGTCGATTCCTTGGAAGAAGCTGAATTAGACGGTTTATGTGGTGGATCATTCAATGGTGGTCGGGTCGTTCTCGATAGCTGCGACGTGCGGTAAGCCAGCTGGTTCGATCAGCGGTCATATCAGCGCGGCCCCAAGACCGCAAGGCCAAGAAGCCTGGCCGCCGCCGCGAACCGCCCGGGCGAGCGCACGACGGGTCAAAAAGACGCCTTTTTCAACTGTTGATCACGACGGTGAGTCTGTGAGAGCAGAAACAGGCACGCCCCCGGTAGTGACGATGAAGCGGCTGGAGGACAACCGCGGATGCCGCGAAATGCGGGCAGGTCAAGCACGCAGATTGTCGACATTGACGTAGTAGACGCGCTCCATTTCCACTGGGTCGCTTAGGAACGAGTACCGCCGAAGATCGCGGAGCAGCCGTTCGGCTGCTTGATCGCCGAGCAGGCGCGGCTCTTGGGACCAAAGAGCGGCCCAGGCCCGGATGCGACCCTCGTGAAGCAACTCGACGAGAGCCGCTGCGATGTCTTCCACGGCGTCTCGCGCAGAGTCGAGCACGATGCTTACTTCGGGTGTCGAAGCGATCTCTGGCAACGCAATCAGATCTTCAAGCCCGAGATCAAGAAGGGCCTCTTTCAGAGGCGAGTAGTCGCTCACGGCAGCGTGATCGAGATACGGGCGCCGCAGTTTGGGTCGCCAAGGAAGCGTAGGTAGCCAACACGTTGTAGGCCGTTCTGCCCAGCCACGCCGTCCGCCAGGATCCGGAACACGATTGAAAATGCGTCCACCGATTTGCCACCTTTCGTGCGGGCGGGCTCGTACAACTGACTCGTGGTGCGGCCGATGAGATTCGAACTCACACTGTCGGGTACCTAAAACCCGTGCCTCCTGCCAGTTGGGCTACGGCCGCGCGGAACGTGAGTCTATGACGTTCGGCTCCGGAGCCACGACCCGAGTGCTTGGGCTGTCTGGCAGTGACGAGCAACTCGTTCAGTTCAGCGGCTCGCGGAACAGCACCTCGACATGGACGATGCGGTCGTCGACTACATCCAGGATCAACATCCACGAGTGCGGCGGACGGAGCGGCACGCTCCGGTGCCCCGGTCCGTAGGCCTCGTCCGGCTTCCGTTCCGTGTAAAAGCTCTGGCAGCACGTGTCACCGCATCCGCAGGGAGACGTCACGAGGAGTGCATCCACTTGGTCGGCGAGCGCGCTCTCGCCTTCGGTGCGGAGAGCCTCTCGTATCTCCGATGCAAGCACGGGCCAGCGATTTCCCAATCGCAGCTGTGGATCATCCATCGGTTCAGTCAAGATGACGAGCTCGCCACCATTGGCCTTTACGAACCTGCGGATTCGGCACTGTCGCGCGGCGGAAGCGCACGTCCAACCGCGCAACCTCCTTCGCAACCCGACGCCCTCGGCGGCCGCCGCGCACGATGAGGACCTCCAACCGGTCCCGAGCTTCGAGGCCATCATCATGAGCGTCACACGGAGGGCATCCGGTCAGATACGAAGCAACCCCGGCTTCGGCCCGGATAACGAATTGCTCGTAACGGCGCAGATATGACTGCGTCCATTCGCCATTGACAGTCCTGGAGGGACGATGGTTCCGGCCCATTGCGCGACTTACAGTTCGAGTCATCTGTTGCGCCGTGACGTGGCGCTGCCCGGTGAGGAGTTGGCGTACACAGTACGCCCATTCTCCGCCGATGCACTCGGTCGTATGTGGCACCCTGGCGCATCTCCCTGAGCAGTCTTCCGACTAAGGATCGAGCGAATGCATACGACTCAGCCGGCTGAAGCCAGGATCGTCACGACGAAGCCGCCGTCGTCAGATGTGCGCGGACGCAGGTCGAAACTCGCGAACTGTGACTCCACCTGCCACCCGGCTGCCTCCGCGTCACGGTTGAACTCGCCGGTCGGGTATCTCCGTGAGCCCTTCGGCCCGCCGTCGGTGTCGAAGCCGACCAGCATCCGTCCGCCGGACGCCGTCACCGACCGCAACCGTCGCAGCACGTCCTGCTCGGTGCCGTCAGCCAGGAAGACCATCACGTTCCCGACGCAGACGACGAGATCATATGCCGTCGGAAACCCCTGTGCAGCAAGCGAATCCGGCGAAACCTCATCCAGTCGCACCTGCGCAACAGGCAACTGGGCGAAGGTGCTTCGCGCCTGGTCGAGCAGGGCCGCATCGAGGTCGATGCCGTATGCCGCATGGCCCCGCGCCCGCATCGCGGCGGCAACCCGGCCCATGCCACAGCCGGCATCCAGGATGGTCGCGCCACGCGATACGAGCGTGTCCGCGAGCCTAGCCTCACCGTCGATGTCGACCTCGTCAGCGATCAGCTGCGCGAAGCGATCGCCATACCCGCGGTGTGCTTGTTGCTCCCAGCGCGTCGCCCGCCCGGGGTGCGCGGCGGCAGCCGTCATACCAATCCGAGTGCTTTGGACAGCATCGCCACGTGACCGGTCGCTTTGACGTTGTACTTCGCCAACTCGACCTTGCCGTCCGTGCCGACGACGATGGTCGAACGTATGACGCCGACCACGGTCTTGCCGTACAGCTTCTTCTCGCCATACGCGCCGTACGCCTCCAGGGTCTGCTTGTCGGGATCCGACAGCAGGGGGTAGGTCAGCGACTCCTTCTCGACGAACTTCGCGAGTTTCTCCGGCTTGTCGGGGGAGATGCCGACGACGGCATACCCGGCGTCGGTGAGGGTCGTCAGCGAATCGCGGAAGTCGCACGCCTCCTTGGTGCACCCGGGGGTCATCGCGGCCGGGTAGAAGAAGATCACCAGGCGGCGTCCCGAGTAGTCGGAGAGGCCGACGGTGTCACCGGTGTCCGAGGTGAGGGTGAAGTCGGGTGCGAGGTCACCGGATTCGAGACGGGGCATTGGTTGTCCTCCTGGTTGCGAAGCGGGTTACCTGCGTTATCGTCTCAGGCGAGCCGAGCTTTTCGCGACGCAACCCGAGGGAGACACACATATGGCTGACAAGGCCGCAACGAAGCGTTCAGCCCGCTCCGCCAAGGAGATCGAGGCCGACCTCGCAGCCACCCGCGAACGACTGGCCAGCACCGTCGACGAACTCGCATTCCGTGCGCAGCCCAAAGAGCTGGCCAAGCGGTCCGTGGAGGACGTCAAACTCAAGGCCAACGACCTCACGCACACCCCCGACGGTCAGTTGAACACCGAAAAGCTCGGCAAGGTGCTCGGCGGAGTGTCCGTCACGCTGCTGGCGCTCGGCTTGCTGCGTCGCGCACGTGGCTGAGGCGGCCGCGCGCAACCTGCCCATCCGGATGCTGCACGACCGAGTGCTGGTGTCCGCCGAGGGCGAAGTCGCCGAGCGCAAGTCCGGCGGCGGCATCGTCATCCCTGCCACCGCCTCCGTCGGCAAGCGTTTGTCCTGGGCCGAGGTCGTCGCTGTCGGCCAGCACGTGCGTCAGGTGCAACTCGGTGACCGGGTGCTCTTCGACCCCGAAGACCGCGCCGAGGTCGAGTTGCAGAGCAAGGACTACATCCTGCTGCGCGAACGCGACCTGCACGCGGTCGCCGCGCAACGTGTCGACGCCGGCAACACCGGCCTCTACCTCTGACCGATCTCAAGTCGGGTCAGGACGGGCGAGGCCGGACTCGCCCGGGTGGGTCGGCCTGAGAAGTGGAACCGACGACCTCGTCGCGTGCCTCGCAGAACGCACGTACACAGTCGCGCACGTCCTGCTCACTGTGCGCCGCGGACAGTTGCACGCGGATGCGAGCCTTGCCCTTGGGCACCACCGGGAACGAGAACGCGATCACGTAGACCCCACGCGCCAGCATCGCGTCGGCGATCTGTGCGGCCTGACGCGCGCCGTCCTCACCGGGGAACATCACCGGCGTGATCGGGTGGCTGCCGGGCAGCAGTTCGAAGCCGGCCTCGGTCATCAGCTCGCGGAACAGTGTGCTGTTCGCGGTCAGCTGCGCCCGCCCGTCACTTGAATTCGCAGCAAGCTCAAGGGCTTTGCGCGAACCGGCAACCACCGAAGGCGCCACCGCATTCGAGAACAGGTAAGGGCGCGAGCGCTGCCTCAGCAGGTCGACGATCTCCTGGTGCGCCGCGACATACCCGCCGGACGCGCCGCCAAGAGCCTTGCCGAGGGTCCCGGTGACGATGTCGACGCGGTCCATGACGCCCTTGAGCTCGTGAGTGCCACGTCCGCCCTCGCCGACAAAGCCGACGGCGTGCGAGTCGTCGACCATGACCAGAGCGCCGAATTCCTCTGCCAGATCACAGATCTCGTCCAACGGCGCGTAGAAGCCGTCCATCGAGAACACCCCGTCGGTCACCACGACCGTATGCCGGGAGCCCGCCTCGCGCGCGGCCTCCAGCTGTGCCCGCAGGTCGGTCATGTCCGCATTCTTGTAACGGAACCGGCGCGCCTTTGACAACCGGATGCCGTCGATGAGTGAGGCGTGGTTCAGTTCGTCGGAGATGATCGCGTCGTCGGCACCGAAGAGCACCTCGAAGATGCCGCCGTTGGCGTCGAAGCAGGAGGAATACAAGATCGCGTCGTCGGTCGCGACGAAGGCCGCGATCTCGCGCTCCAGGTCACGGTGCTGGCTCTGGGTGCCGCAGATGAACCGGACGCTCGCCATACCGAACCCCCAGTCGTCCAGCGCCGCACGCGCGGCGGAGACGACCTCCGGGTGGTCGGCCAGACCGAGGTAGTTGTTGGCGCAGAAGTTGATCGCCTCGCCGCTGCTGGTGCTCAGGTGCGCCGACTGCGGTGAGGTGAGCTCGCGCTCGTGCTTGGTCAGACCGGCGTCCTCGATGCCCGCGAGTTCGGTGAGGAGGGCGTCCTTGTTGGCGTACATCAGTTCTGGCTCCAATCCATGACGACCTTGCCGCACTGACCGGACCGTGCGGCCGCGAAGGCGTCGGCCCACTGTTCGGCCGGGAAGCGGTGGGTGATGACCGACTTCACGGCTGCTTCGAGCGCGGCAGACGACTGCAGCATCGCGCTCATGGCGTACCACGTGTCGTACATCTCCCGGCCGTAGATGCCCTTGATCGCGAGCATGTGCGTGATGACGCGGCCCCAGTCGATCGCGAACTGCTCGGCCGGCAGACCCAGCATCGCGATGCGGCCGCCGTGGTTCATGTTGTCGATGAGTTCGGACACCGCCGCGGCGTTGCCGGACATCTCCAGAGCGATGTCGAAGCCCTCTCTCATCCCCAGCTGCTGCTGGGCGCTGGAGATCCGGTCACGGGCGACGTTGACCACGACGTCCGCTCCGGCGGCTTTGGCGAGCTCAAGGCGGTAGTCGCTCACGTCGGTGACGACGACGTGACGTGCGCCGACGTGCTTGGCGATGGCAGCCGACATCACCCCGATGGGGCCGGCGCCGGTCACCAGCACGTCCTCCCCGGCGATGGGGAATGACAGCGTCGTGTGCGTCGCGTTGCCGAACGGGTCGAAGAC
Organism: Rudaeicoccus suwonensis; assembly: GCF_007829035.1. Lineage (NCBI taxonomy): Bacteria > Bacillati > Actinomycetota > Actinomycetes > Micrococcales > Dermacoccaceae > Rudaeicoccus > Rudaeicoccus suwonensis. Next base: position 9,985 of record NZ_VIVQ01000004.1, on the reverse strand, counting down.
CGCACCGACGTCGGGGTCGAGATCGTCTGGCTGGATCCAGACGTTGGAAGCAGGTATGACGACGTAGTCGGCGAACGCGCCGTTGCGGTTGACCCCGACCGAGCTGGTGCGGATGCACAGCTGGCGTCGGCCGGCGCGGCAGTTGCGGCACTCGTTGCACACCACGTGGCCTTCGCCGGAGACACGCTGGCCCACCCGCACACTGGTCACGTCGTCGGCGACATCGACGACTTCGCCGTAGAACTCGTGGCCGATGATCAGCGGAGTCTGCACCGTCGCAGCGGCCCAGTCGTCCCAACTCTCCAGATGCAGGTCGGTGCCGCACAATCCGGCCCGCCATACCTTGATCTTGACTTCTCCGTGGCCGACGGTCGGCTCGGGAGCATCGATCAGCTCCAGGCCCGGACCGGCGCTGGTCTTGGCTAGTGCACGCACAGATCTCAGTCTGCCCGGCGCTCCCTGGGACCTCGCCGTGGGGTCGGTATGGCGCAGGCCGGTTTGACTCGCCATGCCGCGCGGGTAAAGAGTTCGCTTCGATGCGCACTCGAGTCCTTCGCCGAAGCCTGTCCGTCGCGGCCGCCGCCATGTTGCTTGCCGGATGCGGCAGTTCGGGCTCAGGATCGTCGCAGTCCTCGGTACCTGCGGGCGCCGCGAGTTCGGCTGCGGGACTGCCCTCCGTGACCTGCACCGGCGCCGCCGCCGCGAAGTCGGCACAGTTGCCTGCGACGATCGACCTGTCCTGTGTGGGTGGCACGCAGCAGATCCAGGACGTCCAGTGGAGCGCCTGGGATGCCGACGACGGCATCGGCTCCGGCACGCTGATGGGCAAGGACTGCTCGCCCGTGTGCACTTACGTGAAGGGCACCCACGACCTGGGGCCCGTGAGCCTGACCCTGTCCAAGCCCACGCACACGGCCGCAGGCCTGCTGTTCACCGAGCTGACGATCACTCCGACCACCAAGGCCGTGCCCCGCACCTTCACGCTGCCGACGTCCTGAAACCGCTGTCGCGGCAGCCGACGAGACCGGCGTGCAACTGGACAGCGGCACCACGGCGACGGATCGTCATACGTGTGCGAAAGGCCCGGACCACACAGTGATCCGGGCCTTCCGTGCTTGGTGCGCCAACAGGGACTCGAACCCCGAACCCGCTGATTAAGAGTCAGCTGCTCTGCCAATTGAGCTATTGGCGCAACGAGGGAAGACATTAGCAGGCAGGTGCGGCAGACCAAAAATCGGCTGGCCCAACCCCCTCACCCGCTGCTGTGAGTCCCTGTTCGCCGCGTCCGCGCTAGGTTTCATCACAAGAGCGCCGGAACACCAAGCACCCGTCCCGACCGAAGGATGAGCACGTATGACGCTGCTGCAACTGCTGGACGACGACGTCGAACGTCCGGCCGAAGACGTGCCCGATGCACCCGCCAAACCGGACTGGAAGGTGGCTCTCAAACGTGCCACCGGCAAGTTCTCCAGCGACCAGTGCACCACCAAGGCAGCAGCGCTGACCTATTACTCGCTGCAGTCGCTGTTCCCCGGGCTGATCGCGTTGCTGTCGCTCATCAACATCTTCGGCAACGGCAAGCAGACCACGAACAGCATCATCACGATCGTGGCGAACATCATGGGCAAGCCGGAGAACGACTCGCTCATCGTCAACATCAGGTCGTTCATCGACAGCGTCAACACCACCGGCGGTGGTGGCATCGCATTGGCGGTCGGCATCCTCGGCGCACTGTGGTCGGCGTCGGGTTATGTGAACGGATTCGGCCAGGCGCTCAACCAGATCTATGAGATCCAGGAGGGTCGTCCGACCTGGCGGCGCAAGCCGTTCTTCCTGTTCGTGACCTTCGTGGACATGGTGCTGATCATCATCGCGATGTTCGCGCTGGTCACGACCGGAAAGGTCGCCTCGTCGATCGCGGCTCAGGTCGGCATCCCCAGTCGAGCCGTCGACATCTGGGACATCGCGAAGTGGCCCTTCGTCGTCGCCATCGTCGTGCTGATCATCGGCTTGCTCTACTGGACCACGCCGAACGTGCGCAAGAGCGCCCGGTCGCTGGCCAGTTGGGGGGCGTTCATCGGCTTCGTGGTGTGGGTGGTCGCTTCCTTCGCGCTGGTCACCTACTTCGGTCTCACCAAGGGCGCGAGCTACCAGAAGACGTATGGCGCGATGGCCGGCGCCGTCATGTTCATGCTGTGGCTCTATGTCACGAACATCGCGATGCTCTTCGGTGCCGAGGTGGACGCCGAACTGCTGCGCACACGTCAGTTGAAGTCCGGTCTGCCCGCCGAAGAGCTGATCCTGTTGCCGCCCAAGGACTCCGGGAATTTCGCAAAGAAGCAGGTCAAGGCTGCCGAGCTGTATGACGCAGCCCACGAGTTGCGCTTGCAGGCACTGCGGCAGGCGGCCGGCCCCGAGGCGGCTGCGACCTATGGCCGTCCAGCACGGGCGGCGGGCCATGCCGCGCTGGTGCGGGGCGGGCGCGACAATGATCCGGACGCAGTCGCCGACGGGCAGGTCGCTTTGGTGGGGCCGAGGGATGCCACCACGCCGCGGCCCGGCGGCTCCGCACTGCTCACCTCGCACGACCGAAAGGCTGGACGCACCGTGACATACGACCCGCAGACCGACGAGGCGGCAATCGAGGAGGCCCGGCTGCGCCGCCGCGATGCCGCGTTGCTGGAGGCGACGCAGAAGCGCAAGGTGCGTGACCGGTTGGACCGGCAGGAGGCCAAGGTCCGCAAGGAGCAGCAGGAGCGCGAGCACAAGGCCGAGCAGGCCCGCAAAGAGGCGGAGGAGCACCTGACCCGGCAGGAGCGCTGGGATGCCGTCGAGCGTATGCGTGCTCAGTACGATCCGCCGGTCAGCGCCGAACGCGACGCCGTCACCGCCGAGCGCGCCGAGCGGCGCTCGCGATTCCACGCGATGCTGTCGCGCAAGAGCGACAAAACAGCCGCGGCAACGACATCCGGCACGAGAGCAGGAGCGGGTAAGTCCGTGTCCGAGCACGCCGCCGCCGACGTGTCCGCGAGCAGTGCCGTCCGGCCCCAGCCGAGTGCCCTGAGTCAGGAGATCGCTGCGGAGCAGAAGCGTCGCCGGGACGCCTGGTATGCCGCACGCCGTCGCTGAGCGGCGCCGAGTCCGAACACTCCGGCAGGTGCGCATATCCGCAAATTTACGGTTACGTGCGCCTGCCGAAAATGGACCATGACAGCGATAAGCCCCGGATACCAACGGTATCCGGGGCTTTTCGCATGGGGTGAGTGACGGGACTTGAACCCGCGACATTCGCGACCACAACGCGACGCTCTACCAGCTGAGCTACACCCACCATGCGTGCGCTCCCGCAGGAGGCAGCGCGGACCATCGTACAGGCTGCCTGAGGGTGCTCTTGACCACCCTGCGCGGTGCGCAGCGAACGGTCACTCCGGCGAGGAGTATTTCGTCGCGATCGCCCTGGCGGTGTTGGTGTCGACACCGGGCTGCGGCACAAAGACGGCCTCGCGGTAGTAGCGCAACTCGTCGATCGACTCACGGATGTCGGCCAGTGCGCGGTGGCCACCGTGCTTGGCGGGGGCGTTGAAGTACGCACGGGGGTACCACCGGCGCGACAGTTCCTTGACCGACGAGACGTCGATGATCCGGTAGTGCAGGTGCGCCTCGAGTTCGGGCATGTCGCGGGCCAGGAACCCCCGGTCGGTGGCGACGGTGTTGCCGCCCAGCGGCCACCTGCCGGCCTCCGGAGCGAATTCGCGGATGTATGCCAGAACCTGCTCCTGCGCGTCGGCCATCGTCATACCGGACGCGAGTTCGTCTAGCAGCCCGCTGGTGGTGTGCATGTTCTGCACGAACTCGTCCATCTGCGCCAGAGCCTCGTCAGAAGGTCGGATGACGACCTCGACACCGTCGCCGAGCTGGTTCAGATTGAAGTCGGTGACCAGCGCGGCCACCTCGATCAGGGCGTCGTCGGTCAGGCTCAGCCCTGTCATCTCACAGTCGATCCAGATGATGCGGTCAGTGGTTGCCTTGTCGTCAGTCACGATCAGACACTGTAGGCGCTGGGACCCGCCGATCGGCAGGTCGGATGCAGGGCGTGCGAGGTTTTGCAGCATAAGGTTCGGTGCGTGATGTCGTCGGTCGAACCGGCTCCTTCGGGGTCGCATCGGGGGCGCGGTGTCCTTCTGGTGCCGCGTGCCGACAGGCGACCCGTCCTGCGCAAGTGGCTGTTCATCGCGCTGGGCATTGTCTTCTTCGGCTGCGGTGGCGTCGCCATGCTGCTCATCACCGGCAGCCGATCGGGAGTGACGGCGACCGTCTTCGGCTTCGTGCTGTCGCTGGTCGTCGTGGGCATCGTGGTGCCGGTCTTCCTCTGGCTGGACAGGTTCGAGCGTGAGCCGACCTGGATGCTCATCTGCGCCTTCGCGTGGGGTGCGTGCATCGCAACGTTGGGCGCGGTCGTGCTCAACGACGTCGGCAGCTACCTGTTCGACCCCACACACACGCAGAACACCGGAGCCGCCGTCTTCGTGGCGCCCGTGGTCGAGGAATCCATGAAGGCCCTGGGGCCGCTGCTGCTGTTGCTGTGGCGTCGTCGTGAGGTCGACGGCATCGTCGACGGGATGGTCTACGCCGGCCTCAGCGCGGCGGGTTTCGCGGCCGTCGAGGACATCGTCTATCTGGCCGGCGGTTACGCCGACTCCGGGGACCGCGGACTCTTCTCGACCTTCCTGGTGCGTGTGGTGATGAGCCCGTTCGCCCACCCGATGTTCACGATCTGCACGGGCATCGGCATCGGCGTCGCCGTCACGACGGCCCGCTGGTGGTTGCGGATCGGCGCGCCCGTCGTCGGCTGGTCGGCAGCGGTCGGCCTGCACTTCCTGTGGAACGTCGGCGCGGTGCTTTCGCAGCGCGGCTGGCTCATCTTCTACATCGCCTTGCAGCTGCCGCTGTTCGTCGGGTTCATGACGCTGATCGTCCTCGCGCGACGGCACGAAGGCCGGATGATCGGCATACATCTCGGCACGTATGTCGATCGCGGACTCCTCACGCCGCAGGAGGTCCAGATGCTGGCATCGGTACGTGAGCGTCGGTATGCCGAGGCGTGGGCCGAACGGCACGGTGGCAAACAGGCGCAGCGTGAGATGCGGGAGTTCCAGGAGGCCGGCAGCGAGTTGGCCATGATCCAGGCGCGGTTGCACCGCGGCCAGCACGACCGGCGAACTGTGCAGACCGAGCTGCAGCTGCTGGCGCTGGTCGGCGAGCGACGCACGCAGTTCCTCGACACGGCGCTCTACCGCTATTACGTCGACCGTGCGGAGCAAGCCGGTCGGTGAGCCTCGACCGTGAGACATCACGGCGGGCGGCGTCATACGGATGCACGATTGAGCTCACTCGAGGGCGAGACGGACGGCGACGAAAAGCATTGTCGCTGCTACGAATACTTCGAGCACCCGCCATGAGTTGGGCCGGGCCAGCAGGGGAGACAGGGCGCGGGAGCCGAACCCGAGGGTGGTGAACCACGCGATGCTGGCGACCCCGGCGCCCGCGGCGAACCACCATTGACCGCCCGCGACGTCGGTGTGGGTGGCGGCGAGCGAGCCGAGCAGCAGCACGGTGTCGAGATAGACGTGCGGGTTCAGCCAGGTCAGCGCCAGAGTGCGGCCGACCACGCGGCGTCGTGAGGTGGCGACCTCCTCGGCCGCGACGAGGTGTTCGGTGCCGGCCGCGCGACGTAACGCGCCGATGGCGTACCAGGTGAGGAAGGCGACGCCGAACCACCGGGCTGCTTCCAGCAGCCAGCCCGCGTGCTCGACGGCAGTGCCCACTCCGGCGGCTCCCACAGCGATCAGCACGAGGTCGGAGGCGGCGCAGACGACAACGACCGAGCCGGTGTGCGCTCGCAGCATTCCCTGGCGGAGCACGTGCGCGTTCTGGGCACCGATGGGCAGGATCAACGACAGGCCCGTGAGAAATCCGGCGACGGCAGCGGCGATCATCCGACGATTCTGTGCTCGGATTCATACATCAGACCAGCGAATGTTTTTACAGCATCTGAAATACTGCTTCACTGGTGCGATGCGCTTCGATCATGCTCAGCTTGAGACCCTCCGGGTGATCGTCGAGGAGGGCACCTTCGACGCGGCAGCACGCCGGCTGCACCTGACGCCGAGCGCCGTGAGCCAGCGGGTGCGTGCGCTGGAAGCCGCCGCCGGTCAGGTGCTCGTGCGCCGCACCACGCCGGTCGGCGTGACCGATGCGGGTGAACCGGTGCTGCGACTGGCACGTCAGTTGCGCCTGTTGGACGATGAGGCCGCGGCCGAACTCGACAGTGACGGTGTCGTCGAACTCGCCGTGGTCGTCAACGCGGACTCGCTGGCGACGTGGTTTCGGCCGGTGCTGGCAGCCGTCGCCGAACGCGGTGGCACCGCGTTGCGGCTGCACATCGAGGACCAGGCGTATTCCGACGAATTGCTGCGCAGAGGTGAGGTGCTCGCGGCAGTGACGGCCGAGCCGCAGCCGGTGCAGGGGTGCGTCGTCGAGCCGCTCGGCTCGTTGCGTTACCGGCCCGCCGCTGCTCCAGACCTCATCGAGCGGTATCGCCGCGGCAAGGGAGTGGACCGCGCGCGGATGCCCGTCGTCGTCTTCAATGAGAAGGACCACTTGCAGGATGCCGCCATCCGAGCCAACCCTCCGGTGATCGTGCACCGGATCCCGAGCGCCGCCGACTACTACGAGGCGATCCGGTGCGGTCTGGGCTGGGGCATGCTCCCGGAAGGCCAATTGAAGTCCGGTGTGGCGGCCGGTGAGGTGGCGCCGCTGCCGGGCAGTCGCCATCTCGACGTGCCGCTGTTCTGGCAGCGGTGGCGGTTGGAGGGCACAGCCCTCACCGCGCTGACGGAGGACGTCCGCCGAGCAGCACGCGCCGGACTCGGGCGCGCGACTGCCCGCACCTGAGCGGGCACGTGCTGACAACAGTGGGTCCGGATCGGCCGATCGCCATACGGCCGGTAGACATTGTGATGATCGGCAGCTCTGGTGACGGTGCCCTGACCTGCATCACTGCAGGTCAGGGGGCTGATGAGTGCCCCCGGCGTGACTCGAACACGCGACCTAGGGATTAGAAGGCCCTTGCTCTATCCAGCTGAGCTACGGGGGCGGACACGGCCGCCACGGCGGCGAAGTTCAGTCTAAGGCGACCCGCGAGGCTGATGTCGCAGGCATCCCGTCGGCCCTGAAGTTGCCGTTGCCGCTCCGGACGCGAAATGCTGTGCAGGTGTCGGACGAAGTCGATGGTGTGCGCCTGCTGACGGCATTGCATGCGCTTCGTGACGGCATCGACTCCACCCGGCTGCCGCTGCAGATGCCCAAGGTCGACCGACTCCGACGCGACCGCGCTGCACTGCTCGCCCAACTCGACGACTACGTCGTGCCGCGCGCTGCCGCACTCGACGCGCCGCTGCTGGCGGTCGTCGGCGGGTCGACGGGCGCTGGAAAGTCGACTCTGGTCAATTCCATCGTCGGCATGCAGGCCTCTCGCAGCGGCGTGCTGCGGCCCACGACGCGTGCCTCGACGCTGATCCACCACCCCGCAGACGGCGAGTGGTTTGCCGGGGACCACGTGCTGCCGGGCCTGGCGCGGGTGACCGACGCCGCCGAGACCAGAGACCCCGGCACCGTGCGCCTGATCGCCTCTGAGAGTGTGCCCGCCGGTCTTGCACTCTTGGATGCCCCCGACATCGATTCGGTCGACTCCGAAAACCGTACATTGGCAAGGCAATTGTTGTCGGCAGCCGACCTGTGGCTGTTCGTGACGACGGCGGTGCGATACGCCGATGCGGTGCCGTGGCAGTTGCTGCAGCAGGCGACCGTCCGTGGCACGTCGGTCGCGGTCGTGCTCGACCGGGTCCCGCTCGATGCGATGGAGGAGGTGCGTGCCGATCTGGCCGGGATGCTCATGGAGCAGGGCCTCGGCCAGTCACCGGTCTTCGCCATCGCCGAAACCGCGTTGAGCAGCAACGGTCTGCTGCCGCGTGCCGAGGTCACTCGCATTGTGGGCTGGCTGAACTCCTTGGCTGCTGACACGCACGCCCGCACGATCGTGATCCGTCGCACTCTGGAAGGTGCCGTCGACTCGCTCGACGGCAGGGTGCTCGATCTGATGACCGCCGCGCAGGCGCAGCGCGACGGCGTACAGAACCTGCAGCGTTTGGCTCACGAGGCGTATGCCGCGGCTACCGAGCAGGTTGCGGTCGGCATACGGGACGGATCCTTGCTGCGTGGTGAGGCGCTCGCGCGCTGGCAGGAGTATGTCGGCACCGGTGAACCCCTGAGGCAGTTGGACGGCGGGACCGGCTCGGTGCGTGACCGGGTTGCGGCGATGCTCCGTGGCCGCAACCACCGGCAGCCCGTCGACGAGGTCGGTGCGGCGCTACAGGCCGGGCTGGGTGCGTTGCTCGTGACGCGAGCCGAAACAGCGGCCCTGGGCGCTGCACGCGCCTGGCGTGCTGCACCCGGCGGCGCTGCCTTGGTGGAAGCCCATAGCGAGTTGTCAACGGTGTCAAGCGGGTTCGGTGATCAGGTCGACCAACTGGTGCGTTCCTGGCGCGACGAGATCCGCGGGTTGGCACGCGACCAGGCAGGGGACACGAGGCTCAGTCCACGTTTCGTGGCGTTCGGCGCCGACGGCATGTCGGTGCTGCTGATGCTCGTCGCCTTCTCCGCCAATGCCGGCGCCGACGGCACTCGCAGAGGTGCGACTGGGGGCTCCGCCATACTCGCGCAGCGGTTGTTGGAGTCGGTCTACGGCGAGACCGCCGCGGCCGCGCTGGCTGCCCGCGTGCGTGATCGCTTGCTCGATCGGGCGACCGAGCTGTATGCCGCCGAGGGCTCGCGCTTCGAGGCGGTCCTGCACGAATATGCCCCGGAGGGTTGCCTGTCCGACCTCGGGGCTGCCATTTCCGAAGTGAAGGCCGCCCGATGACGACGACGCGCTCCACCGGATTCATCCGGTCCGGTGAGGTGACCAACACCGACCTGCTGCGCCGCAGCCGTTCCCTGGGGGAGGCGATCGAATCCGGCGGCGGACGCCTGCCCGCCGATCAGGTCGAACGCGCTCGGGAGGTGCAGCGGAAGGTCGCCACGCGCACGGCTGACATCGGATCGCGCACCGTGGTTGCCCTGGCCGGTGCAACCGGGAGCGGTAAGTCCAGTCTGTTCAATGCCCTTGTCGGAGAACCCGTTTCGCGCATCGGCGCTCGCCGACCGACGACGTCGGTGCCGAGCGCGGCGATGTGGGGTGACGAGCCGAGCGACGAGTTGCTCGACCGGCTGCAGGTCGCCGGCCGCCACCAGGTGCCGTTGGACGCGCGTCGTGGCCGTGACTTGGGCGGCCTGCTGTTGCTGGACCTGCCCGACTTCGACTCGCGCGTCGCTCAGCACCGCGCTGAGGCTGATCGCGTGATCGAACACGCCGACGTGCTCGTCTGGGTCACCGACCCGCAGAAGTACGCCGACGCGGTGCTGCACGAGGAGTACATCCGCACGCTGGCCGGCCACCGTGCGGTCAGCCTGGTGGTGCTCAACCAGATCGACCGGTTGTCGCGCGACCAGGTCACCGAGTGCGTCGATGATCTGCGCCGGCTGCTCGACAAGGACGGCCTGCGCGATGTCGAGATTCTGGCGGTGTCGGCAGCGCGGGGGATCGGCGTCGAAGACGTGGCAGCCGCGCTTGCGGGAGTCGTCCATGAGCGCACTGCGGCCCAGCGGCGCCTCCTCGCCGATCTGACCGGCGAGGTCGTCCGCCTGCGCGAGCATGTCGCCGACGGCGAGGTCACCGTCGACCGGTCAGCCGCCGACGAACTCACCGAGGCGTTGTGCGCCGCGGCCGGCGTCCCCGCCGTGGTCGACGCCGTCGCCACCGACTTCCGTCGGCACAGCGCCAGGCGCGGAGGCTGGCCGTTCAGCCGCTGGTTGCAACGGCGCGGAT